>NZ_JZIR02000159.1:0-764 GCF_000961955.2 Hymenobacter sp. AT01-02 | reverse complement strand
GCGAAAATCCAACAACTGGTTTACCAACTGTAGTAAGCGCTGGGTGTTGCGGCGCACCAGGCTGCAAGTCGGTGGCGGCTGGGCAGCAGTTAGCTCACTAGTTGGTGAGCAAGTCTTCTACTGGGCCCAAGATGAGGGTGAGCGGGGTGCGCAGCTCGTGAGAGAAGTTGGTGAAAAAGCGCAGCTTGGCCTCCGACGACCGACGGGCTTCCTCGGCCAGTTGTGCAATCTGGTTGTGCTGGGCGCTAATTTGGGCGTTCTGCCCCTCTAGTACTTCCCGAATGCGACGGTTCAGGCGCGAGGACCGCCACGCTAGGGCCCCCAGCAGCGTGGCCACCATTAAGCTTGCCAGGAGCAGATAGACTGTGATTTTCTGGCTGGCATAACGGCGCATCTGTTCTTTCAGGCGCAACTGCTGCCGGCGCAGGTCCTGCCGTTGGGCAACCAAGGCCTGTGTTTGGGCGCGTACAGTACCTACGTTCAGCGAGTCAATGACCATCGTGCCCAGTACGTTATCTTTCACGTAGGGCTCATGGCGCAGAATACGCAGGGCCGTGCGGATGGCTTCTTCTCCTCCGGTAGGGTACAGCAGGGTCGCCTTTAGCACGCCATCTTCCACCAACTGCAAGCCATTGCCCGGCCCCGGAAGGCCATCTACCCCAATTATGTGTAGCGCTCGGCTCGGCCGAGCTGCCGGGCTACTTGGTGGGCCGCCCGCGCCATGGGGTCATTGTGAGCAAAAATCAAATCAACCCCGGGATGCG
>NZ_JZIR02000158.1:0-5467 GCF_000961955.2 Hymenobacter sp. AT01-02 | reverse complement strand
ACAGCCCTGCGCAACTGCCTTAACGGGAATTTCTGTTCTTACTCTTGCGCTCCCCCCTCTGTACCTAGCGTTCCTAGTATTGCTTTGCAATTTGCCTAGCTTGAAGCATCTTGTTTGCACCTAGCTAGGAGCATGACAGCTGGGGTGTTGCTCAAGCCGAAGCATTGGCATAACAGCGGCTACCCACCTTTCTAGTTGCCCGACCAGTGGTAAACCCGTTCGGTACTGCGCTACCGCTTACTAATCCCAATTATGAAAAAAATCACCGCTTTGGTACTGAGCGCCGCGGCTCTGTTATCTGTTTCTAGCGCATTCAAAACACCGCAACCCACCGGGTGGGAACCGCTGCTGGACCGCAATCTAAGCAAGTGGCAGACCTATGAGAGCTACCGCCACCAGCTAGGCTACAAGGTACAGTACCAACTAACTCTCAGGGCAAAACAATTCCGCCCATCGGGTACGGCAAGAACGAAGCAAATGTCTTCTCGGTGGTGATGCAGAAGGGAGAGCCCGTGCTGCGTATTAGTGGGGAGATTTACGGCTGCGTTTTCACAAAGCAGGATTTCACTAACTACCACCTCAAGTTGAAAGTGAAATGGGGCGACAAAAAGTGGGTGCCTCGCCTGGATGAGCCCCGCGACAGTGGCATTCTCTACAACAGTCAGGGAGAGTGCGGAGTCGACTACTGGCACAGTTGGATGCTCAGCCAGGAGTTTCAAGTGTCGGAGTACCAGCGGGGAAATGCAATGGGCGACTACTGGCGCATTGCCAATTCCACGGCCGATATTCGGGCGGCTCTCAATCCAACGAAAGATACTCTGCGGTACAACCCGGCGGCAGCTTCCGTAACCATGGGTAATGGGAACTCCGGCTTTTGCCAAGCAGCAGCTAACTACGAAGTACCAAATGGGCAATGGAATGAGTTGGAGCTAATTCAAGTGAATGGAGAGAGCCTGCACATTGTGAACGGCCACGTGGTGCTGGCCCTGGCTAACTCTGCCTATATCAAAAATGGGCAGCGAATACCCCTCACGCACGGTAAAATTCAGCTCCAGAGCGAAGCCGCCGAAGTGTATTACAAAGACATTATGATTCGGCCTTTGACGGCTATGCCAACGCAGTACGCTCAGTATTTTAACTAAGGCCAAGCTAGTACGCTGCTTACCAAGGCCAGTTGCTGGCCTAGCCCTTCTATGACGATTCTGATACTCCTAGTGGCCATTCTGGTCCTGATTGGCCTGATTAGTTGGGCGAAACTACATGCCTTTCTAGCGTTTTTACTGGTCACCATTGGGGTAGGATTTGCCTTTGGGCTGGCTCCTGCGCCCCTGATGGCAGCCATTTACCAGGGACTTGGTGACACGTTGGGCTCGGTGGTACTTGTAATTGTGCTGGGGGCCATGCTCGGCAAGGTGGTGGCCGACAGTGGGGCCGCCCAGCAGATTGCCGTCGTCCTGATTGAGGCGTTCGGTACCCGCTATATTCAGTGGACGCTGATGGTGGCCGGCTTCATTATTGGCATTCCATTGTTTTACAACGTTGGGTTTGTGCTGATGGTACCGCTCATCTTTTCGGTGGTGTACAAGTACAAGCTGCCGGCCGTGTACGTGGGCTTGCCCATGCTGGCGGCTCTGTCGGTGATGCACGGGTTCTTGCCCCGCACCCGGCCCCAACCGCCCTGGTTGCCCAGTTCCACGCTAACCTGGGGCTCACCTTTGCCTATGGGCTGCTGATTGCAGTGCCAGCCATTGTGCTGGCTGGGCCAGTATATGGGCGTCGCCTGCGCCATATTGTGTCGGTTCCACTGCTTAGCTTTGCAGTGGAACCGGAGCCTGAACGGGTGCTGCCCGGCCGCCTGAACAGCTTCCTCTCGTCCTTGCTACCCGTACTGCTGCTCGTAACTGTGCTGGGCCTGCAGGCGCTACTACCTCCCCATACCCAACTTGCGCCCGTACTGGCCTTTCTATCCGAACCCGCAGTCGTTATGCTGCTGTCCGTGCTGGTGGCAACTATTAGCCTAGGAACGGCCCTTGGCAAGTCTATTGCCTCGGTAATGGAGGCCTACACCGCCTCGGCCAAGGAAGTAGCCCTAATTCTGCTCATTATTGCTGGGGCTGGTGCCTTGAAGCAAGTACTAGTGGCCAGCGGCGTCAGCACCGATATTGCTGCCAGGCTGCAGGGTACGGGTCTGCCGCCGTTGGTGTTGGGCTGGCTGATTGCAGCAATAATCCGAGTATGTCTGGGTTCGGCCACCATTGCCGGTCTCACTGCTGCGGGCGTCATGCTGCCAACCATGGCGTATTCGCACGCCAACCCTAACCTGATGGTTCTGTCCATTGGCGCGGGCAGCTTGCTGCTTTCCCATGTCAATGATGCTGGCTTCTGGCTGTTTAAGGAATACTTCAACCTTTCCGTGCGTGACACGCTCCGCTCCTGGACGATGATGGAAACTATCGTGTCAGTAGTTGGGCTAGTAGGCGTATTGGCGCTAGACTGGTTGCTGAAGCTTTCCGTTGGGCTTGTGCCCACCCATATCGGGTAAGCATTGAAATCCTGGCATTTCTACTATAGGCAAGAGAAGAGAGTGGTAGCAAGGAGCACCTAGTTTCCACACAATTGCTAGTAGACGGAGAGGTGGTCACTCCGCTCTCCATGAGCTTCGGATCTCTGATTGTCAAGCCCAGGTGCTGACATCTAACGCTCGCGCAAGCCTAGGGGAACTGCACATAAGGCGGAACGTCGATATAGCCGTACGGCCACGCTTCAGGACAATTTATGAAGGTATAGGAGTTCGGCTCTGTTGCTTGGAGCGCAACCTCACCTGATCCGGTGCGATGACAACTAGCCACTCGTAATAGTGAAGTTTACAGGTGTCCTAGGTGCGTGTAGCGTGCTGACACTCTCCTTAAAATCGTTGGTAAGTTGAGAAAGTGAAGCCGTTATTTCCTTATAAAAGACGATAAGCTTCGCCCTTTGTGCGTTATTAGGTGCTGTAGCCGGTGCTGCTCGGCCATTGGCAGGAAACTACTAGAGTCGACGTAACAGCAAAAAGCCCAAACAATTAAGGTATAAAATAGTAAAAAATGCGCCATAAAAATTTTCAAATTTGTGCTACTTTTTACTTTTAACAGCACCGAAATTTCATGCCTACAAAATCGCCCTAAACAAGCTAGCTAATTATATATACTATATTAGTAATTACGGAGGCCATAACTGCTTGTCTTTGTGCATACTATAGGGGGTCATGCCTACAAAATCGCCCTTTCATGCCTACAAAAACGACGATTCATGCCTACAAAATCGCCCTTTCACACCTACAAAATCGCCCTGCAACGCCCTCATGCCTACAAAATCGCCCTTGACTCCTGCTGTTGATAAGACGGTTGCGCAACACAATGCGCTGATCAACGCACGCTTCAGTTTTGTACCGCTAGAGATGCGCTTGTTCATTTCCTTGCTGACACGAATTGAGCCAGGAGATGAGCAATTCCGGGAGCATTTCGTGCCCATGGCGGAGATCATCCACGAGCGAACGGGCGGTTCCGCATACGAGGAAGTAAAGCAGATGTGTAACAATATCACTTCCCGCCGCCTCTATATTGAGAAGCTGGTCGACACGCAACAGGGAGCACGCAAGCGCAGCAAAAAGCCCGATTTTGAGTTTATTCCACTAATGGCCAAGGCAGCTTATGAAAGCGATAGGGGAGGGGTAGTGGCTTCATTTAACCCGCTGATTATGCCTTACTTATTGCAGTTGCGTGAGAGTGGTAATTTTACCTTGGCGCAACTAGAGCAGCTCAACAAACTGAAGAGCTTCTACTCCTACCGCATCTACTGGCTCTTGAAGGAATATGCCACCTTCAAAGAGCGCACAATCACTATTGCGCAGCTTCGCTTCCTGCTTGACCTGCAGGAAGGAGAGTATCCACGCTTTAACAATCTACGCACTCGTATTCTAGATAAGGCTCAGGACGAGATGCAACAGACTGACATGCCCTTCACCTATGAACTACAGAAGCAAGGCAAAGTCGTATCAGAAGTAAAGTTCCTGTTGGCTGCACCTGACGAGGCAACGGTTATGCCTACAAAATCGCCCTTATCTGAAGCTCCCGCTTGGACGCAAACCCTGGCAGAGATAGGAGTAGGAAAGAGAAGCTTGGCGGTAATTAGCCGACAGTTAGAGGCCGGTGAGTATGATATCGATTACATCGCCTATGTCGTGCGCATAATAGGGGGGCAATTCCGCAAGGGCAAGATTAAAAAACCCGCTGGGGCTGTGTATAAGGCACTGATCGAAAAGTACCTCTTTACGGACTATCAGCAAGCAAAAGCGACGGCCGCCACAAAGAAGCCGACAGCAGAGGAGCCTACTGCAACCCTTGAGGTAGCCTTCCGGTTGAGTGAGGTGCAGGCCATGTACGATAACCCTGGGCCCTATGCCCAGCGACACAAACGGGCCGATACCTTTGAGCAGCACTTGCAGCAGGTCTACTTACAAGATGGCTTCGTACTTGAACAACGGGACGGGACACAATGGCTGGTCAAACACGGGGTAGGGTAAGGCTCCCTTCTTAATGTAGCCTGCTTGGAAGGCGTCGTATACCAGTACAATATAAACCGGCTGGATGATAGGGCGCCGCTTTATCAAGAGACTTTCCTTGTTAGGTCAGAACCGGCCATTGGCGCTTGAACCAGTTGATTGTGACCTGGCTAGATAAGCTCCACTATATCCTTCTCGCTCGCACGTTTGCTCGCTAGACTAGCGCAGTGTAAGCCATGGGCAGTTGGTTATCGTTGATGGTGCGACGCACTAGTTGCACTTGGAAGAGCCCGCACGGGTAACTACTCAGATCCTTCAGTTCTTGCGGGCTGAAGTGTAGGACGAACATGGTGTGTTAATGGGTAGGTAGAGGCAATCCAAGCTAACAAAGTAGCCCAGCTTCCGCTTCGGAAACTGGGCTACTTTACTTGAAGCTACGCTGCCTATTGTTTAGTTGCTTCCGGGGAAAGCAAAGCCCAGTTGGAACTGAAATACTGAGTTGTAAATTTTATTTCCTCCGGGGAGAGCGGCATCGCCGTCATAGAGTTTGGTAATGCTACGGTTGTAGCGGATGCCAACATTCGGGCCACTCTCTAATTGGTAGCCAACGCCTACAATGTAGCCAAACTGGAGCTTGTTGAGTTGGCCCCGACCGGTGATGTCAGGTATGGCCGAATCGTCGTACTTCGTTTTACGTGCAAACAAGTAGCCAACTTGCGGACCAGCTTCAAATACAAGGCCGGCGGCATTTATGCGAGCCAAGAGCGGCAGATCAATGTTGTGAAAGGTTGTTTTCGAAAAATCCTCAATCTGGTAGCCGCGCTGAGAGTATAGCAACTCAGGATGCAACTCAAACAGCCCCCCGACGCCAGGGTCGTCGTGGTTGTAATGCCAGCCTGAAAGCCAAAGCGGTTTTGAACATCACCT
>NZ_JZIR02000157.1:0-2478 GCF_000961955.2 Hymenobacter sp. AT01-02 | reverse complement strand
AGCCGCAGCGGCGAAAATGGGTTCATGGGTCACACCAGGATCGGCCGCTTGAAACTGGGTCGTGCTCACGATGCCCCCGTGTAGGTAAACAAGCAACGGGGTGGGCCGAGTGGGGTCATAGGTAGGGGGCACGTACACTAGGTAAGGCACTTGCACGGTATCTACCGGAGCATAGTACAGCGCAAAGCCAGGGCGGGCAGCAACGTAGAAACTGTGGGTAGTTGGAGTAGGGAGGGCATTCTCCAAAGTAGTACGCTGCCACTCGCTCGCTGCTCGGTAGGCTTCGGCGGCGCGGTTGGCTGCAGCCTGCCGCAAGCGGGCTAGGAACTGCGGCCACTCAGGAAAGTCATGTAAGCTGCGCAAGCTGGGGTCCTGGGCCATCTGGTCCACGTCCTGGGCGCTTACGGGCACATTGGTTGGCGCGTGAGCTGGAATAGCCAGCGCAAAGCTTGGTGCTGCCCTCCGGCGCACTGGGCGGCTGCACTTGCACCAGTATAAAGGTCGAAGGGGCCTACCTGGGTGCTATCAGTGAAGGCCCGCGCAAAGGTAGTTGTGGCCTCACAATAGTGTTGTTGCCGAAGGTGGCCCGCGGCAGTTTCTAATAGTTGCGGATAGGTCTGGGCCTGAACTAGTCGGCCGGTCGTCAGCAACAGGAACGCCAGTGAGACAGCAAGTGATTTAAAACAGCTCATAGAAACAAGAAATAAGTGACTAGCAGTACTATCTGAATAGGTTAGCAGGTGCGCATCGAACATACATTAACTGTACACCGCCAAAGCAATTGACAAGTGCAAGTATACACAAGGTACTTTGTTTTACAAGGTACTATACCATAACTAATCTTATGCCATAGCTAGTCTTTGCTCACTTGTAGGTAGCCGTTGGGAAGTTTACCGGTTAGCGTAGCTGTACTCGAGGCATATAGGTTCCCCCTTCCAAATAGAGTACCTGTCTCACTTCTTTGCTTTACCTAGCCTAGCAGGTCCTGTTTCCTCTTTGGGGCACCTAAGAGGGCCTTGAGTGCGAGCAAAGGCTAACCGTTGCTCCAATCGAGGGGCACAATGACTTTGCAGGTGGGACTGGCGGCCTACACCGCCTCGTAACAGTAGTAATTAGCTGCGCAAGCTGCTCCACATTTCATGCTACCCTCGGGCAAAAGCATACTGCCTGGAATCCTAGTGCTACCTTCACTCATGCCTGCGTTACCCCGCTGGCTTTCGGCCCGCTTATGGTACCAAAGGTGTGCTCGTACCATAGCGCGCTTGTTCCTACTCACTTCTTACCACTTAAGGAATTGGCAGTTAGGCAAGTAATGTCATCGAGTTCCCCCTTAGAAGGGCTTACTTTAGCTTTACTGGCTGAATACCGGCGTGCGTAGGCTTCACTGGCTTAATGCTACCATCAGCGTTGAATTCCAGCTTATCAATACACACCTCGCGGTGAAAGCCGGCATCACCGCCCATTTCAATGCCTTTAGGATAAGTGAAGCGGTGGTAGACCAAGTACCACTCATCGCGGCCCGGAAGCTGAATAACTGAGTTGTGGCCGGTACCGTAGATGCCAGCTGCCGGGTCTTTGCTGATAACTAGATTGTTGGCCGGCACCGTAATCTTGCCCAGCGGCGAATCGGAGGTGCCATAGCGCACCTGATAGTTGGGGCTGCGCGTATCGTCCTCGCTCCACAGAAAGTAGTACGTGCCGTTGCGGTATAGCGCGTAAGCCCCCTCCCGAAAGGTAGCGTCGGGCGTCAGTACGTGGGTAGTGCCAGGCTTTAGGCTGACCAAATCGTCATTGAGCTCAGCTCCGGCCATGTAGCCATTGCCCCAGTACAAGTAAAGCTTGCCGGTTTTGGGGTCTTGAAAGGCGGCCGGATCAATCTGCTGCCCACCTTTTACGCCTTCGGGCAGCTGGTCGAGTAGGGGCTTACCGGTATCTTTGAACGGACCAGTAGGACTGTCGGCCAGGGCCACGCCAATCTTGGCGCCCGCGCAGAAGTAGTAGGCGTACTGGTAGCCGGTGGGCGTTTTGCGCTCTATGATGGTAGGAGCCCAAGCGTTTTTCTTGGACCAGCTCACGTCTTTGGGCAAGTCCAGAATCACGCCCTCGTCCTTCCAGTTTACCAAATCCGATGACGAAAAGGCTTTGAAGTATGTGCCCGACCAGCCCGTAAATCCGTCGCTGGTAGGATAGAGATAAAACTTGCCGGTATTTTGGGAATACAAAATGTCGGGGTCGGCGTAATAGCCGCCCAGCACGGGGTTACGAGTTTCGGTTACACGCACCTGGTATGCGCGCTTAGCCGCGCCTTTGCCAACTGTATACGTCACGGGGCCCTTGCTGAAGTTCTGCGGACCCCTAGGCGTTACGGGCAAGGCAGGGGTGCTGAGTTGCAAATCGAAGGCTTGCAGGCTGGTGCCGGGCGCTACAACGAAGTTTACCTTGCCGGCGGCGCTATCCACTACGGTATTGTTCTTCCGA
>NZ_JZIR02000156.1:0-29330 GCF_000961955.2 Hymenobacter sp. AT01-02 | reverse complement strand
AAGTACTGAGCGAAGTTTTTTTCGGAGATAAACAGAGTGCGGCAGCCGTCCACATCAATAGTCATTTCCCCGCCAGTCTGGGCGAAAAGGGGCTGCAAATCCTGTTGTACATCGTTCAGGACAGGGAACAAGGCGGTGGTGGCGGCAGGATGAGCAAACTCGAGTTGCAGCTTGCTCACGTCGGTGAGGTGGGCAATGGTGCGCGTAAAGCGTTCAATGGATTCCTGCATGCGCGTCAGCACGGGCATAAGTAGCTCATCACCCCGCACGGAAGCCGGCAACAGATCTTCGAGCAGTCGTAGCAGACCTTCAATGTTGGTAATGGGCGCCTTTAAGTCGTGAGAAGCGGTGTAGATGAAGTTATCCAAGTCAGCATTGGTGCGCAGCAGGCGGGTGTTGGTGTCGTTCAGCTCCTCATTCGTTACCTGCAATTCCTCATTAATGGCCGCCAGTTCCTCGTTTAGGCTCTGTACCTGCTCGCGGGCAATAACCTGGCTGGTCACGTTGATGGCTACGCAGGCAATGCTGGCGACCTGGCCTGATCATCCCGTAAAGGCTGGTACACTAGATTATAGTACCCTACTTTCTCGCTCGGAGAGTTACTTAAGCGAATAGCGTAGTCTTGGAGTGTAACAGCCTCGCCGCTTTCCCACACTTGCTGAAGCAAATTCAGGGACTCTTGCGCTGGGCCTTTCGCCACCGCATCTGCGTAGGGCTGGCCCAGGAGCTGCTTGCGCGGGTGCCCAATGATTCTTGCCGCTAGCGGATTCACCACATCTATGATGTGAGTGGGGCCGCGCATCACGCAAAGCGCAATCGGCGACTGCTCGAAGACACGGTGCAAAAGTTGATGCTGTGCTTCTGCCTGCTGCCGAGCTATTCGTTCGTTGGCCTGGGCGTGGCGTAGCTCATACGTGCGTTCCAGCACTCGGGCCTCCAGGTCCTCGTTGAGCAGGCGAAGTTCGGCCTGCGTGCGCTCCAGCTCTTGGTTGTTCGCCAGAATTTCCTCGTTGGCAGCTTGCAACTCCTCATTGAGGTAGTTGGTCTGCCGCTCTTTCTCTTCCGCCAGTTGGCGGGTCAGTACTTGCTCGGTGACCTCCATAGCTACCGTCAGCACCCCGTATGCAGTGCCATCGGCGTCGTACATAGGTACGTAGACGAAGTCCCAATAAACGGTTTCAAGTTGGCCGTTCCGCTGAATTTGGGAGGGCATGCTGTAGCCCCGGTAGGCTCCTCGGTAGTGCGAACCTGGTCCAGAAGCTCATCGAAGCCCTGCCCTGTTATTTCGGGTAGCAACTCAAGCAAGGGTTTCCCTAAGCCTTTTTTGTAGGGCCGCCCCCAAATGGCGTAGGTGCTGGTATTGGCAAACTCGATGATATGTGTGGGGCCGCGGTATACGGCAATGGCTACTGGCGCCTGCTCAAACACTCGTTGTAGTTCTCCCCGCTGGCGCTCTGCTTCGGCACGAGCCTCTTGTTCGCGGGTGCGGCTCTGACGCAAGGTTTCTTCGGCCAGCGCACTAGACTGCTCATGGCATTCAGTGAAGGTGACTAGCAAACCAGCATCTAGGCGGCGGGCTTGAACGCGCAGGCAAATAGTGCGGTCTTCTATTGGGTAGAACTCATTGCGGTGAGTTGGGGTATCCGATAAGATGGCGTCGCGCAGAAAAGCGAAAGTCCCAGAATCAGTTGCCCCAGGCCACTGTTCCAGATACGTTGTTGCGGGCTCGGCGGGCAGCGTCAGCAACTGCTGGGCCGCAGAGTTGAAGTAGCCGAAACGAAAATCAACGATGGTCCCAGTTGCATCCCGCAGGGTAGGTAGTACAATACCCCGTTAGAGAGCATGTCGAGCAGCGCAGGCAGAAAAGGCGCAGGTAAGGCACTAGGTGCCAGAAGGGAAACATCAGACATGAAAATCGGCGGCGAGAGGCAGGGGCCAGTGAACCACGAAGATACGAGGGAAGTAGCCGCTGGTAGGCGGTGAAGTTGCCCGTTGGGTCGGACCTAGTCGTAAGTCGGTGTGTGCCGACGCGGAGAGTTGCTCGGCTTCACCGACGGTAAACGCATGCCGGGTAGCATAAGTTGGGCGTACCAGTTGCGAACAGCCCCTTATAGCTGCTTGGGCTGGAGCTAGTCAGCTATAAGGTGCTATGGAAAGTTGCATGCTGATGCTCCCGCGGCTTATAAGGATGTATGGTGTTATTTGTTCCTTCTTCTCAGGTAAACATTGAGCACAGAATCCTCTATAATAGAGAACCCGCTCAGCTACGGCCAAGCGGGTTCTCTATACTTACGGGTTATAGGTAGCGCCACGCCCTAGGCTCTCTTACCTAGACCGAAGACGGTTGCCTAGTTGTTGACAGGCGTCTTCACAAACAGCCCGGGAATCGGGTTCGGAACATTGGCGTTGGCGTTTACCTCCGACTGAGGATATAGGAAACGCTGTGGTAGAGTAGTATTCCCCGTTCCTTTTATGGGTATTCCAACAATGTTATTCGTCCGACGAGCATCCGTAAAGGCCTCGGCCTGTCCGATAAGGGTCACGTATCGCTCCGTTAGAATTTCCTTTAGCAAGTCACCACCCGCAATGTCTGAGAGCAGCAGGGGCTCGTACTTACCAGTTGGGTAGGCTACGGCGAGTGCCGCACGGTGTCTATTGAGAGCAGCTAAGGCATCAACAGGAGTACCAGTCCGTGCACTGGTTTCGGCTATGATAAGCTGCGTTTCGGAATACGTAACCAGTGGGAAGGAAGCATCAGGATCAGAGAATTCCTTTGCCGTTGCCGTTAGTCCTTGTCGTAACTCGTAATCCGCAGCAGCTGGGGTAGAGGCGGGCTCATAAAAATAAGAGAAGCGTGCTCCTTCGTCCGTCTTTGCATTGTTGCGGTTATTCGCAATCAAGCTCTTCTGCGCGGGGTCAAGCAACTTGGGCGCATACGCATTATCACCAGTGAGATACCCATTACGGTTCCCCAAGAACTGGTAATAGAGGTTTTGAGCTCCGGATAGATTCGCATGGGGCGCTACGAAGTCGTTAGCTGCCGACGAAATTCCTCTGGCTGCGGCAGCCTTTGCCGCCGCATACTCTTTCGTGTGCAGGTAGTAGCGTGCTTTCAAGCTGTAAGCCAAGGCAGTCCATTTCGTTGCGTTCCCCGCATAGAAGATATCCTGGGTAGCTGGGATGACGCCTCCGGCTGCCAAGTTCTTAATGGCGTCGTCTAGCAATGCCTGCACATCAGCATATACCTGTGCCTGCGGGTCATATTTCGGCGAAGGAAAAGTAGCGCGTTGTCCCGCCTCCCGGAACGGGATATCCCCCCACAAGGAGGTAGTAGTGCCCGCGGCGTGAGCTTCCAGAATCTGAGCAACGCCTTTCAGTTTTAAGTTGAAACCAGCCTCCGCCGTAGCTTCAGTTAAACGAGCCTGCGTGATTGTACCAACATACGCAGTAGCCCACAAGTCATCGAACGTGCCGGCTGTTACGCTGTAAATATCAGTACTCAGATACTGGCGGTCAGAACCTGTGAACTGACCAGCCCACATGCCTGTGGTGCGCGATACATCACCTTCATGAAAAACTATGTCGGCCAACATTACTCCTTGAATAGTGTTGGTAGCATCCGCAGAAGCTGGGCTGTTTGGGTCAACGTCAAGATCTTCAACGAAATCTTGGCAGGCACCTAACATAACAGCTACTACTGCTGCAGAAATATATTTTAAAGACTTTTTCATCGAGAGATAAGGCAATTAATACGTTACACGCAGACCGATCAGGAAGGAACGGGTGCCAGGGTTATTAAAGTATTCCAGGCCCCGACCGTTTGTAGGGCCCGTCAGGTTGGTTTCAGGGTCAACTCCTTTGAACTCCTTGGTGAAGAGCAACAGATTACGACCTGTCAGCGTCAACTCTATATTGCTCAGCCGGGTCAGGCTACGGAATTTCTCAGAGCGCAGAGTGTATCCCAGTGTTAGCTCCCGCAAACGCGTCCAGGTAGCATCCTGAATGAACTGCTCGCCATTTACCCCAAATCCGCCACCATCCGTGGTGTACCAGCTTTCATCAAGGGCAACCTGAGGGCCATTGCCGAAACGATCTACCCGCCCCCGGAAAGTATAGCTACCATCACTATTTGGCCGATAAGCTTGAGCAACCGTCTGACCAGTGTAGGTTTTGATAGCGGCTGCATCAACAGCAGAAAGAGTAGTTTCTACATCCGTAAACTTAGACGTGCCGAACGTACGCAGTACCCCTTCCGTACCCGCCCAGATATCTCCACCAAAAGAGGTTTCAAGGAGGGCGAACAAGCGCAAGCCTTTGTAAGACAGCGTGGTGTTTAACCCTGAGCGCCACTTAGGATTTGGGTCACCAATAATGCCTTCGGTGTCGGCGTTTACTGGGAAGCCATCCGTGTCAGTTACAATGGTGCCATCCTCGTTACGCTCGTAGCGCCCACCCCAAAGCACGCCCAGCGGCTGGCCTTCTACGGCGCGGGAGGAAACTCCGGTGAAGCCAGCCAGGAACAGTGACTCCGTTCCCGCTAAGGAAAGCACCTTGTTCCGATTGCGCGTCCAGTTGCCGCCTACGTTCCAGACAAAGTTGTCGGTTTTGATGATATCTGCTCCCAGATCTATTTCAATGCCTTTGTTCTGGATGGTACCAGCATTGCTAGTTTCCTGGTAATACCCTGAGGAAGTGGCAACTGGCACATCGAAGATGGCATCGACGGTTTTAGTTTGATAGTAGGTGCCACTCAGGCTAATTCTGTCTTGGATAAAGCGTAGATCAAGGCCTAGTTCTGCTTCGCGTTTCCGTTCTGGCTTTAGAAAAGGATTACGCCGAACATCATTGCGAGCGAAACTACCGGCGTAGGCCGACGCATCCAGGAAAGGGCCATAGCTCTCTGTGAAGCTAGCGGCTTGGTAAATGTCATTTACCACGTATACGCCCGGCTCAACCCCTACCTCTCCGTAGCTGCACGCAGCTTGCCAAAACTCAGGATTCTGTTCTCAGACAGTAGTCCCAGCTTGGTAAACTGCCAGGCAACATCGACCGATGGATAGAAGAATAAGCTTTCTGTCTGGGGGCCGAACGTAGAAGCAGCCTCCGCTGCGGCGGTGCCATTCAAGAATAGTTGCTCGTTGAAAACAAGCCCTATTGTAGCATAGCCGCGTGAGTTACGACGCTTCGATTCGCTGTCAAAAGCAATCCGGTTGGCATTTGTAGAGTTGTTGAAGTAACTCTGCCCTTGCCGCTCATCTAAGATAAAGTTACGATACGTAGCTCCCAGGTTTTGGAATCGGCGTTGGTTAAAATTGATACCAGCCAAGATGTTACCGCTGAACTTGGCGCCAAAGGAGTGAGAGGCCCGCCCAAAGAAGTCGGCATTGTATTGAGTCTCGGTGATAGTTTGTTCCGTCGCCTCCCCGTTGGCATTGTTCTGCGCTGAGTTTTTCGGGAAAAAGCTAGTGCGGTAATCGGTATATGCATCGGCACCTACCCGCGCAGTGAAGTTTAACCACGGACGCGGATCTAGCCCCAATTCTACGGTGCCCAGGAAGCGGTCTACCTCGTTTGGGTTTTTCTGCTCGCGGGTGGTCCACAGCGCGTTATTGTAAGCAGGGCTAGCCGTTTCCCCGAGTTGACGACGGTAAGAGCGTTGTCGGTTCAAAAAAGGAGCTCCAGAGGCGTCGAAGTACGTGCCAATAAAGTCTTCCTGGTCGAAATCAGGGGCTTGGCGAAGAAAACCTAAGTAGAGCCTGACGTGTTGGAGCCTTGCTGTATGCGGTTGGAGTTAATCTTTGAATAAGTGAAGTTGCCTCCTAAGCGCACAATATTGTTGAAGCGCTTTTCTGCATTCACCCGCGCCGTGGAGCGACGATAATCACTCCCTTGGCGAATAATGCCTTCTTGGTTAAGGTCGGAGAGACTGATAAAAATATTCCCATCCTTATCACCAGCACTGAGGCTTAGGTTATTCTCTAGGAAATGACCCGTCTGGAATACTCCATCAAAGTTTTTGTCTAGGTAGGAAGTGCGGTCATTCTTTTTGGTAACAGGATAATACCGGGTACCATCAGCAGCCTGAAAGTAAGCGCCGGTCGTATTTACATCATCTGGTCCGCCGGCCCGTGAAGAAAGCTTGTCTCCCCAGGAGTTAGCGTTGTTGTTGGTGCCTGTGAAGCCAGTAGTTGGGTTGGTTGTACCGATGGCTGCTACCCCGCCAGAGCCACGTCCATACGATTGCTGCAAGTCGTGCTGATAAGAAATCTTATCTAGTGAGTAGGTAGCACCATATGTTACGCTAAGCTTCCCGGCAGCCGTACTACCTTTTTTGGTGGTAATAATGAGCACCCCACTAGCAGCTCTGGAGCCCCACAAAGCAGCCGCGGAGGCTCCTTTTAGAACCTGAATGGAAGCAATGTCATTGGGGTTGATGTCGTTCAAGCGCGACTGCTGCGTTACGCCGTCTACTCCACCACCTAAGGTAGAATTGCTAATGGGTGTGCCATCGACTACTATCAAAGGCTGAACGTTACCGGTGATGGTGTTCTGTCCTCGAATCTGGATGTAAGCGCCAGCCCCTGGGTCACCGCTAGAGCGGGTAATTTGTACCCCGGAGGCTTTACCAGCCAAACCGGTGATAACGCTCGTTTCTCCCGATTGGGTCACGGCATTACCGCTTACGCGAGAAGTTGCGGTGCCTTGTTCATCACGTCTTTGTTCCAGGCCAAGCGCCGAAACTACTACCTCCCCAAGCTGCTTGGTATCAGCTGCCAGCGCTACATCAATAGTAGCAGCAGAGCCTACTGCGCGCTCAAGGTTGACGTACCCAATAGAACTAAAAGTTAAGGTAGCAGCGTCGGTAGGGACATTGATAAGGTAAGCTCCATCGGAGTTGGTAGTGGCACCAGTAGTAGTTCCCTTCACTAGAACCGTTACCCCAGGAAGGCCTTGCCCTGTGCTACGATCAGTAACCCGCCCGGAAATTTGACGATTTTGTGCTACGGCCTGCTGCAACAGACCAACCATGAGTATGGGACTCATGAGTAAAGCTTTATTCATGGATAAACAGTAAAAGTGAATAGTGAACTATATTACACTTCTAACAAAAATTAGAAGTATGGGCTAACATAGTCAATTTGCTCTTATAATCAATAATTTATAATTTTTCTGAGAAGAAAAGCTTAGCCGTTGATGCCGTACGTGGGGTAGTGATTAGCAAGTAAAATGCGCTTATCACGATTGACGCGCCAATGAATTCCGGGTCTGCTTGTGCCTCCGGAAAACTACCCCAAGGGCAAGCACAATGATAAAACTTGCACACTCGCTGCCTTACGCAAGTGCTTCTAAAGGTAGAGGCGCACGTGTGCTGCAAACTACAGCAGTGTAGCTCTGCACCTATTTTACTATAGCCAACAAGTCTTTTCTATCACAGATAGTAGCTCTATAGCTAATAAGCTACCCGGTGTTATGTACTACGCTGAAGGAATCCTCCCAACCGTTGGTGCCTTCCTGCTTTGAGCCTTTGCCCCCAAGTACGTAGCCACAGTAGGTTGCCTGCCAATAAGGCGAGTAGGCCCCCACTTCTGGTAGCAGTTGCACGTATCCTGTTACAAGGGTTAGTAAGCTGCCGACTATAAGTAGGGCTAAAGAAATGACTATATAGGTACGCCACCAGGAACACGGGCGCGCAACCAGCACTAGGTGGCTTGGCAGTAGCATAGCAGCTGATAGTTAGCTTGCACGGGTGTATGCAAGGAGGCTAAGCTAAGTACAGTAAGTAAGCAGCCAAGCAATGCAGTAGCACCGAATAGTACTTGCACATGAAGGCGACGCAGCCAGGTAGGGCAATGAGTCCATCGCCACATAAGTAAGCTCCACGCCATCCAGCCTAGAAGTAGCCCCATTGGGGCAAAGGCGGCGTGGGAAGCGGTACGGCTGCTGGCCGTTACTACTTGGTGCTGCCGGGCTACGAATGGCCGACCTTTTCGAGTAGCTTTTGCCAGGGCGCGCTGTAGTTCCAAGGGTAGGAAGAGGCGCTGGCGGAAGTGCGTAGCTCGATCAGCAGGCCAGCCTAAACCGATGTTCATACCCAGTTTCACCCATGGAGCGGGCCGCAGGTAAGGTACTAACAGCTGACGGTACGTAGCAGCAGGGCTTACTTGGGATGAATCCAGACGTAGTGGAGTATCTACACTGGCATTGAGTACTTCGAAGAGGCGAGTGGAGCAATTATCCGCAAAAAACTGGTATTGATAGTACTTAGCCGGAGAGTGTAAAGTACTTTCCAAGTGCGAGTATGCCCGTTGCACCTCCCGGGGCTCTAAGGCCAGCACTTGCTCCGATACGGCCCGGCCTTCTTGCTCGTAGGCTCGTTGGAAGTTCCTGAAGGGTACTACAGATAGAAAATAGCGCAAATCGCCCCGCAGGAAGCGCCAGTAAAAATGCGACGTCTGAAAATTGAAAGTTCCGTAGTTGTAGACCTGGTCTAGGCCCCGTACTGGATCCGCTACGCGCAGGGCCGAATGACCAAATAGGGCGTAGGTTTCAGTGCCTGGCGCGCAGGTTATCAAGCTAATGGTAGCTGCCTCAGACAAGCGAACGGGCTTGGCCAAGCAGGATACCCCGTTCCCTATGCACACCAGGCACCATACCAGCCACCACCGACAGGGAGCTAGCCATTGCATGGTAACGGACGGGAGTAGTCTATGGGGGAAATGATGCCGAAAACCGCAGTTGGCATAGTGCCAGTAATCATACAGACGACGTAATGTATTCAAGCCGAACGCGTTGCCGCATAAGAAGCTCCTACGCAGCCTAAACCACACCAGCATCATTCTTAACGAGTACGAAAGTGCTTGTCAACTCCTATCCTGGGTATCCTAAAATCAGTTCACAACCACCTCTGCCGGGGGGCTTTTTCGCCCGTTGGGGGCAATGGTGATGGCGCGCACGGTAAGCTGGCGATTTAGCGGTATGGTGATGGGCTTGGTATACAGCTCGGTGGTTTCGTCGGGCAGCTTGCCGTCGAGGGTGTAGCGGATTTGGGCTCCGGGCACTACGGAGCGGAGCGTAAAAACGGCTTTCCCATCTTGCTTGACCATGCTGGCCGCATCCAGGCCAAGGGGCTCAGGCACCCGGTAGTTGATCTTATGCTGATCTAGGCGGGCAAACTGCTTGCCCAAGCGGGGTAGAAAATCGGCGTAGTTTTTTTGGGCGGCGGGTGTCCATGCTACTTCAGACACGGCCAGCAGGCGCGGAAATAGCATGTACTCTGCTTTTTCAGGAGTGGTAATGTACTCCGTCCACAAGTTGGCCTGGGGCCCAGGATGTGCTGCTGCTGCTCGGGGGTTAGCTCCTTGGGCAAAGGGTTGTAGCCGTATACCTTCGCCAGTGGCACGTAGCCCCCAATCATGAGCGGCTCGTGGGGGCTGTGCGGCACGGGGTTCTGGCCGGCATCAAGGTAGAGGAATCCGGCGGGCGTCATCACCACGTCGTTGCCGCGCTTGGCGGCCTCAATACCACCTTGCTCGCCCCGCCAGCTCATTACGGTGGCCGTAGGGGCAATGCCGCCTTCCAGAATTTCGTCCCAGCCGATGAGCTTCTTTCCTTTTGAAGTCAAAAAGGCCTCAATGCGGCGGTTAAACCAGCCTTGCACCTTCTCTACATCCGTGATGTTCTCGCGCTTCATGATTTCCTGCACCGCCGCGCTCTCCTTCCAGCGTGCTTTCGGCGCTTCGTCGCCGCCGATGTGGAAGTACTTGCCCGGAAACAGGGCGGCCACTTCCGTCAGGACGTTTTCGAAAAACTGAAACGTGGGCTCCGTCGGGCACACAATATCTTCGTTCACGCCCCACTGAGTCCAGGTTTCGTAGGGGCCGGGCTTGCAGGCCAGCTCGGGGTAGGCCGCTAGAATGGCCACGGAGTGCCCCGGCATTTCTATTTCGGGTACAATGGTGATGTAGCGCTGCTGAGCATAGGCTACTACTTCCTTAATTTGCTCTTGAGTGTAGAAGCCGCCGTAGGGTTGGCCATCGTACTTGAAATCGGCGGGCGTTTTAAAGGTCTGTTGGGCTCCCAGCAGGGTTTCCTTGCGGAAGGCACTGATTTGAGTTAGCTTCGGATACCGCTTGATTTCGATGCGCCAGCCCTGGTCATCAGTAAGATGCCAGTGAAAGGTGTTGAGCTTATAGGCCGCCAGAAAATCAATGTAGCGCTTCACAAACGCTACCGGGAAGAAGTGCCGGCAAACGTCGAGCATACCCCCCCGCCACCGGAACGCGGGTTGGTCGGTGATGCGCACGTAGGGTACCGGCGTAGTAGCTGCTGACTGCACGGGGAGCAGTTGCAGAAACGTCTGGCTGCCGTAGAGCAACCCGGCTCCGGTAGCGGCCGTGATGCCCACGCCCGTTTTGTCAACTACCAGTTGGTAGCCCTCGGGGTTGGCCATGGTGGCCGTGCGCAGCCGGATGTGAGCGTCCTGGCTGGTAGTGGTTAGCGCCACCGTTTTGCCGAGCGGGGCCAGCAGCCCGCGCAGCAGCGTAGCCACGTTGCGCGCGTCGGGGGTGGTAGCAAATACGCGCACCGTTTGCGGCAAGGAATAAGTAGCAGCGTAGGCTTTTACTTCGCGGGGCAAGGGCACTAGGCCCAGGCGCTGGTGGGTACTTCCTGCTGAGCCAGGCCAGGCTTACTCAGCAAGAGGCTTAGGCCACATACGCCCACACAGCGGGCAGCAAACGATGAAAGAACGGGCATGACGGTTGGGAAGGACAGTAGAGAGGCCGGGGAAGAACAATTTGTGCCCCTAACGTAAGCATCTTGCCGGTCAACTGCTTACTGCCCTGCTCCTATTCCTTCTCGCGCTGACTTACTGCGCCACGGAAGTAGCACCCTCGGGCACGGCCCTGAAGCCAGGTACTATACGCACTAGTTGGCGCTTCACCAGGGTTTTCGCTCCGGCCGGCACCTGCGCAAACACCCAGCGCCAGTCAATGAGGAGAAAGCACAAGGCCTGATAGTCAATGAAGGGCAGGTTCATTAGGAAGCCAATAGACTTGTGCATCAGAATGGCGCCGAGAAGGTACAGCACGCGGGGCCAGCCGCTCAGCAGCAACGTGAAGGCGCAAAGCTCAAACAAGGTAGCTGCAATGGCGAACACCTGAATGTAGAGCGGAGTAGCCGTAATGAAATGGCCTACCTTCTGCCAGAAAGGGCTACCCTGCGGTTGCCGTAGGAGTAAGTATAGATGCCGAATCCGTCCTTCCACTTCTCCTGCTGGGGCACATCGGGTGGACCAATATACATCGGCTTGTTGCCGGGGGTGTAGGGGTTAGCGCTGCCGTCCAGGTAATGAGTTAGGGTCTGACCATCCAGCCATTCCATTCCGCCGTAGCGCACCTTGGAAACGCCCGCTGTGAAGTACGTGCAGGCTAGCAGAATAAGGATGAGCTTGTAGCCCCACGCGGGCACGGGTGGCCCCGCTAGCACCCGCCACAACGGCTTCTGCGGGCCGCTGGGTTGCTTGCTGAGGGTGCCCAGTAGCCGGTCAACGGAGAAGCTGGTGGAGCCCGGCGCTACGGATAGAACCAATAGCACCTGCGAAATCAGGCTGGCCTCGTGATTGAAAAAGCCTCGGGAAACGTCAATATCCACAAGGTAGATAGTAGCCAGCCCGAAGATGAACAAGGCCGGGCGGGTACCAAGCCCTAGTGCCGCGCACCCCGCCACCACGTAGTAGAGCACGGCAAACGGCTGCGCGTACTCTGGGGCCAGCGGGAATGGCAGGCCCAGCAGTTTGATGAGCATGCTGGGCTCGTGCAGCTTGTCTAGGGCCGGGTTGATAAAGGTTAGCCCTTGCATCCACTCATAATCCCGAAATACCTGGTAGGCGCACAAAATGGGCAATACAATGCGAATCAGGCCGAGGGGTTGGAAGCGGCTTTTCTCGAAGAAGTAAGCGTTCAAGGCTGACGTCCACTTACGGGAGGCTAGTTGCTTTTCCATACGTGCGTGAATTTTTGAGCTTGAACTGCGTAATACCCTACTACATGCTTTTCTTGCAGCTTATAGCGCCGGTTGTAGCGGCTTATTTCTAGTCGGATGGTGTCTACTGGTGCTGCACCGGTGGCTAGGTCGGTAGCAAAGTAGTGGGTGAAGAACGTACTCATCCGGTTTTCGAACTGCGCTTTCGTGTCCTGCTCAAAGTAGCCCAGGGGCGACTTGGCTTCCGCTGACCCGTAGATCTTATTGAGGAAGAAGCGCATGGTGGCGTAGTTCCTGGCGTGCGCATCGTTCTTGTTTAGCCCCGGGTACAGTGCTTTCTCCGTCTGGCCCTTTGTGCCCACAAAGTCAATGTCGTAGAAATTCGTGTCGTCGCCAATGTAGTGCGCAAACATGGGCGCGGGTGTAAATGGAAACGACTCCTTCCCCTGAACGATGGAGCACAAATTGGGCCCAATGAAGGCACACATGACGCCAACTGCGGCCGCCTTTTGAATTGGTTTCATAGCAATGAGTAGTAAGTAATCTTATCAGAAGCAGTGGCCCGCGGAAGCAGTAGAAGACTACTATGCAGGACAGGTAAGTGTCAATAGATCATGGCAATAGCAGCAATCTGCCAGTCAATATATGAATATCAAAATTATATTTTGCATACATACTATCTCACTGCATATTCTTTGGTATGCTCTGTACTAGCAATGACTCGAGTTCGTCGGCTTTAATTCGCGTTTTCTGCGCCTGGTTTCGCCCCCGATTGAGAACTGTCCAGCGTCTGACCTGATCGGCCTACTGGAATTGGATGATGTACTAACGACGGCGCCCAAATCCATAGCTCATATTGGGACCAGCCTAGCGTCCAAAGGCCTTGCGGTGAAACGTATAGGTATCCCATCATAAATAAACCCTATCCGCAGATTACAAACGTGTTACCATCGGTTACTTTAAGGTGGCTTGTCACTTTTCAGCACAACAGTTAGCCATGCAGAACTAGAATCCGTACTAAGCCAGTTGGCTATGTATATTTCTAGCCGTACTCTAGGTGTGTAGCTAGCTGCACTACTGGAGTTTCCGCCTCCTGCTCGCCCCCTCAGCAACCATCCATGCCTACAGAATTAATCAACGGATTCGGCGAAGTCTATCTAACCATTGACTACGATGCCACCGGCCCGTGGGTGTACAATAATTGGATTGGTCCTCAGACATATACGGGCATTATCAGTGGGGCCGATGCCTGCCTGCACCCCCTACGTGAGCACGAGTGCGCCTACCTACTCAACGACAACCGGCAGGTAGTGGGCCACTGGGACCACGCCGTTGAGTGGATTATAAGCAATTGGGCTCCGCGCGCCACGGCGCAAGGCCTGACGCACTTTGCCAACGTCATCAGCCAGGAGGAGCTAGCCGCTATTTCAGCGGAAGCAATGCGCGTTGGCCTTAGCAACCGCCTGCAAATGCGCATGTTTGGTACCATTGAGGAAGCCCAAGCGTGGCTCCGCGAGGCTCATCAACAAGCAACCCAAGGATAATCTAGATCTGCTTTCAATGCGTCAGCGCTGTGCTTCTACAGCGCCGCAAAAGGCCAAATGCTACGACGGCCCGGACTGTATAGTCCGGGCCGTCGTAGCATTTGGCCTTTTGCGCGGCTTGTACTCTGCGCAACTAGCTTTTAGGGGTTGATCTGGCTTTTAGACGAAGTTGTTTTGGTTGACGTAGCGCGCTTGGGAGCCTGCCGCTTGGTCCTAGACGACGTTGTACGGCCTCTAGGAGCAGGTGAGGCTGTGGAGGTTTCTACGCCGGTTGTTTTAGGCGCGTCAGCGCGGTCGGCTCCTACGTTCTTGGTGCCCGATACGGTGGGGTTAGCGCCGGTAGTAGCGCCGGTAGGCGTTGCGTTGGGAGTAGTTTGCGCGTAGCTGAGAGTTGCACAGCCGAGAAGAGCGGCAAGTAGGAAGGCAGATTTCATAAGGCAGGAGAAAGGATACAGTACTGCTTTACGAATAGCAGCAGGTAGCGTTAGCCCACCTGCCCACTAACTACGCCCGAGGCAGGCATAGCACAGAAAAATGTACGCTCCCAGAATACCACTAGTACTACGGGCAGGTGCGCGCGTAGTGGCGGCTGGCAGAGGGCATTGCGAATAGTCGTACTGATTGAGCAGAAATAGCTCATTTGAAATGCACTAGCCTTACCTAGCTTGCGCTACTAGCTACGCCGCCCTAGCCTACCGCCGAGCCTGTGCTTGCCTTGCCCAAAGACCGGCAGGCCGAACTGGTAGGCCTTTGCATGGGCCAACCAAGCGGCATATTAGATTCGACAAGCCAGAGTCCGTATTATTGGGGGTCACACGAGTGACGAAAAAGACCATCCCATACCAGACCCCCCACAGGTAATGACAAAAATTAAGGTAGCAAACCCCGTAGTAGAACTCGATGGCGACGAAATGACGCGCATCATTTGGAAGTTCATCAAAGACAAACTCATTACCCCTTATCTTGAACTGGACATCAAGTACTACGATCTGGGCATTGAGTACCGGGACGAAACCAACGACCAGGTAACCATTGATGCGGCCAACGCTATCCGCGAGTACGGGGTAGGTATCAAATGCGCTACCATTACGCCCGACGAAGACCGCGTAAAGGAGTTCAACCTGAAGCAGATGTGGAAGTCGCCCAACGGCACCATCCGCAACATCCTAGATGGCACCGTATTCCGTGAGCCCATCGTGACCAGCAACGTGCCGCGCCTCGTGCCAAACTGGACTGCTCCTATCTGCATCGGCCGTCACGCCTTCGGCGACCAGTACCGCGCTACAGACTTTGTAACCAAAGGCAAGGGTAAACTCAAGATTACTTTCACGCCCGAGGATGGCGGCGAAGAGCAGTCGTTTGAAGTGTTCAACTTCAAGAGCGACGGCGTGGCCCTAGCCATGTATAACACCGACGAGTCGATCCGCGGCTTTGCCCACGCCTGCTTCAACCAGGCCCTGATGAAAGGCTGGCCCTTGTACCTCTCCACCAAGAACACCATCCTCAAAAAGTACGATGGTCGTTTCAAGGACATCTTCCAGGAAATCTACGAGCAGGACTACCAGACCAAGTTCAAGGAAGCGGGCATTACCTACGAGCACCGCCTGATTGACGATATGGTAGCCTCTGCCCTGAAGTGGAACGGCAACTTCGTGTGGGCCTGCAAAAACTACGACGGCGACGTGCAGAGCGACACCGTAGCGCAAGGCTTTGGCTCCCTGGGCCTGATGACCTCGACGCTGGTAACGCCCGACGGCAAGACGATGGAAGCGGAAGCAGCGCACGGCACTGTGACGCGCCACTACCGCGACCACCAAGCGGGCAAGCCTACCTCTACCAACCCCATTGCTTCCATCTTCGCCTGGACGCGCGGACTGGAGTTCCGCGGTATCCTCGACGGCAACCAGGAGCTGATTGACTTCTGCAAGGCACTGGAAGCTGTGTGCGTTGAAACCGTAGAAAGCGGCAAAATGACCAAAGACCTGGCTGTATGCATCCACGGCAACAAGGTGGAGCATGGCCGCGACTACCTCTACACGGAGGAATTCCTCGAAGCCCTCGACGAGAACCTGAAAGCCAAGTTGAGCAAGTAAGCCAACGGATTTCCGTAACCAAAAAGCCATCCGAGTCTCGGATGGGCTTTTTGGTTGGGAAGTATACTGCCAGCAGTTAGCGGCTAGCGGCTGAAGCTTGCGCCGTGACCATGCACTACGCTTCCTGTTTGAGTGATTCCATATCAATGACATAGCGGAAGCGCACTTCCTCGTCCTGCATCTTATCGTAGGCTTTGTTGATGTCCTGAATATTGATCATCTCCACCTCGGGCAGTATCTGATGCTGGGCGCAGAACTCAAGTACCTCCTGAGTTTCGGCAATGCTACCAATGATGGAGCCCGACACGGAACGGCGGTGCATGGCTACTTCTTGGTTGTTGAGGGGCGCTTTATAAGGTCCTATCAAGCCCACCGTGGTGATTACGCCGTTGCGCTTGGCTAGCTTCACATACTCGTTCACATCGAACGCATCGGGGATGGTAATGAGAATGAAGTCGAACTTCAACTCATGAGCCTTCATGGCGTCCGCATCAGTAGAGAGTAGCACCTCGTGGGCTCCCAGCTTCTCGGCAGCAGCCTGTTTCTCCTTAGTCGTGGTAATGGCCGTGACGGTAGCTCCCAGGGCCCGCGCCAACTGCACTGCCATGTGGCCCAGCCCACCGAGCCCTACTACTGCCACGCTCTGGCCGGGCCCTACCTGCCAGTATTTCAGCGGCGAGTAGGTAGTGATGCCAGCGCAGAGAATGGGAGCCGCCGCTTTTATGTCTAGTGCCTCTGGAATGCGCAGCACAAATGACTCCTTCACCACAATGTTGGTGGAGTAGCCACCAAAGGTGTTGAAGTCCTTGTTTTGAGGTTTCATGTAGCCGTTGTAAGTAGCCGTCCAGCTAACGGGGCCCTCGCAGTAGTTCTCTTCTTGCTCCTGGCAAGCTGGGCAAGTGCCGCAAGAATCTATCATACATCCTACTCCTACCACGTCGCCCACCTGAAACTTAGACACACTACTGCCTATCTCAATAACTCGTCCGATGATTTCGTGGCCGGGTACGCATGGGTAAATGGTATTGTGCCAGTCGTTTTTCACCTGATGTAAATCGGAGTGGCATACTCCGCAGTACAAAATATCGATATGAACTTCGTCGGCTTTAGGAGCATGCCGCTCAATTTCCATTTCCGATAAACCGTTGAAAATAGAGTTAGTAGCACCGTAGGCTTTGGTTTTGAATACGTCCATTGTGGAGTGGCTGTGAGCAAGAGGATGAAAGAAAAACAGCAGCACTTAACAGGCCAATAGTGGCTTGCTTAGGGTTGTGGTGTTCCTAACGGTTTTCCAGCTTAAGGGGAGAAGCATTCTACCTATAAAACTATGACTTTATGCTTGCTCCTTGCTCTTAATGGTCATCATGCTATCCTCTGATCTATAAGGGGGTAGACGCCAATTTCTACTAACTTCAAGGTAAATAATAGCACTAAAACTGGTATAAATTTTTTACTATTATTTACCTTCTAGTTAAGGCAAAATACCAGCCTTTTTTCCCTAGTACAAACCGTTCTATAATCATATACTGTTAGTTTTTGCATCTATGCTACTTATCTAAAGCAGACTTCATCTTACTGGAAAAGTTCTATACGCTCATTGGCACCGCTTAGAATTTAACAGCAGCTCGCAAGACGTGTACCTATTACAAAAAGCACGAATTCAACTAGGCTCCCTTCCATGCTAATTGCTTAACTGCATGACTGTTTTCGTGCTTTTTGTAATAGGCTGCCTAGCGAGGTAAGATAGTACACTTGCTTTCGTGCTTTTTGTAATAGGGCAAACCGTTATATCGTGTATTCAATAGTAAATATATATTACACACAATATGCTGTAAAGCAATGATTTAACCATTTATTATTCTCTTAACCCTATTACAAAAAGCACGAATTTCCGCGCCGCCGCCCAATTAACCAACCTTACGCTAGCTCAGCATCTAAACTCGATGCTATCCGCCATTTTTAGCCCTAAACACTCAAAAAAAGACCACCCCTTTTAAACGGTAGTTTTCCTTATTTATAATATTACCTAATATTATAGGGTCCATAACTATTTGAACAACATAGGGTTGCAAGCAAACTCTATTACAAAAAGCACGAATTGCCTATTACAAAAAGCACGAAAGGTTATTACAAAAAGCACGAATTGCCTATTACAAAAAGCACGAAATATGCGGGCTACCCTATTACAAAAAGCACGAATGCCTATTACAACTTAATTTTTTGTAATACCTTTCCTGTCTGAACCGCTTTACCAGTTGCCATGCAGGGAGATCTTTTTGCTCATGAGAAACCCGAGCCCGACAGCAAATTGGTTGTCCAGCGTAACGACTTAGTCAACGCGCGGTTTGCCCTCACCACTCTGGAAATGCGTTTGTTCATGGCCATGCTATCCCGCATTGAGCGGGAAGACACGGAATTTCATGAACTCCATATTCCCGTGACGGAAGTAGTAGCCGTTTCCGGGCGTCGCCCTAGCAGCAACGACTACCAGCAGCTAAAGGATATGTGTGCCTTACTGGCTTCCCGCGTGCTGTACATTGAGCGCCCTAGCAAGAAGAAGTCGAAACGAGCAGGTCAGGGTATTGAAGAGGCACCAAGCTTCTCCAACACCCCCCTGATGGCCTACGCCGACTACAACAGCGAGGAGCGCGCCCTGGTGGTGCGGTTTAATGATCGGGTTCGGGAGCACCTGCTCCAGCTCAACGAGGGAAACTTTACCCAGGCCCAGCTCATGCAGTTGTTGAAGCTGAAGAGTGCCCACTCCTACCGTATTTATTGGCTGTTGAAGCAGTACGGAAGCTTTGGTACGCGCACAATCCGCGTGGATGAGTTAAAGAGGGTACTCGACCTGGAGGGCCAATACAAGCAGTTTCCGCTGTTTAAGCTGCGGGTCCTCGACCGGGCTCAGCAAGAATTGGCTCAAACGAACCTAGCCTTCCAGTACGACCTGATTCGGGGAAAAAGCAACAGTGTGGAGGAAATTCGCTTCCGCTTCGAGCCCGTGACCAATGAAGTGCTGCTCCCTTCCCTACCGGCCACCACCGAATGGCAAAAGGTATTGCTGGAAGTAGGCGTATCGGCCAGTAGTATTGCAGCCGTTGGAGAACTTATCGACAAAGGCGACATAGAGCCAGGCTACGTGCAGTACGTGGTGCACCAGCAACGCAGCAAGAGTAGCCAGGGAAAGATTAAGAGCTTAGCCGGGGCTGTGTTCACGTCTATTACCAAAGGGCATTTGGTGGAAGACTACCACAAAATGGTTCAGCAGCGGCAAAAGACATCCGGCCGCAAGCCGGCCTCGTCTTCCCACCAGCTCATTCGCATCCGGCTCCAGGAAGCTCGGGAGGCCTTTGAGGTCATGCAGCACAAGAAAACGGCCAAGGGCACCACTTTCGAGGAGAATTTGGAGTTGGTTTACTTGTCGCAAGGGTTTCGCCAGGAGAAGGATGCCCAGGGTATTGAGTGGCTGATTAAAGAAGCCTAGCTTCCCTCCTACCCGGGCACTTAGGCGCCGAGCATACTTTGGAAGCACACCTACGAACTATATCCTATAAAAAAGGGCTAGAAGGCTGCTCGTACGCCCAACACCAGAGGAGGACAGAAGTACAAGCAGCTTTCTAGCCCTTTTTGGGGGGGTACAAGGCATGATTAGGCAACTACAGCCCTGGAGCTACGGCCGGGTAGTTAGTGGCACATGCCCAATATTTAGCAAGCTTTCTCCCTTGCTGATGGGTGGGGTAGCTGTCATGTAAAGCACTACTCCATCAACGGGGGCTACTACATCGGCAACCGGGGTTCCGAATAGGTCGGTGAGGTAGCCTAGCTTGCAGCCCTTGTGAATTAGCTCTCCGGCTTTTACCTGCGGGTAGAAAAAGCCCGTGTGAGAGCTAGTGACGGTAGTTCGCTGCGCGATTAGCAGCGGAGTGGTCGCAAGCGGTTTGTCGCCGATTATGTCCAAATGACCAAGCAGACGATAGAGCGCCTGTTTGATTTGCGCTACGGCATCTACCTCGGGCAAGCCGAAGCGGCCGCATTCAATATCAACGGCGGGGATGCCGCGCTTGATGGCTTCGCGGGAGCAGTACACGGCAGCTTGGTCTTGTAAGCTGGCTTCATTACCGAACTGCACCACGTAGGGAAACCCCAAGGCTGTGGCCATTTGCCGCCCGGTTTCGGATAGCGCCGGAGTGTCGAAGTAGTTGTAGTAGCCGGCATAGGGACGCAAGTCATCGAGGGCATCGCCGGCGTGCACATCAATGACGTGGGTACAACGCGCCATAACGTCGTTGCCCAGCCGCCACGCCAGGCGCTCGGTGATGGTTCCGTCCGCTTTACCAGGAAACACGCGGTTAAGGTTCTTCTCGTCCTGAGGGTTTACCTGAATGCGCCGCCCTAGGAAACCAGGTACGTTGGCTAGATGCACCAAAATGACCGTGCCACGCAGTTGAGCAGGGTCGAGTTCTTGGGCTAGCTGCTGCGCCGCAGAATAGGTGGGTATTCGTAGCCGTGCACCCCAGCAATGATGCCCAATACCGGGCCCGGCCGGCGGCCATGAAAGACCGTTACGGGTACTACGGCGGTATCTTGACCCGCCGTTACGTAAAGCAGCGTAGCCACCTTACGCCCGGGTGCTACTGATTGTCCGTTAAACAAAAAGGGCTTTGGAAGTGCTACTGCAAGTACTTGGGTAAAGAAAAACAGCGCCGAAAGCAGGAAGAAAAAACGAAGCGGCATAAGCAGGAAATGACAGTCAAACAAAGCGGTAAGCTGGGCTTAGCGGGGGGTAATGGGGCGCACCCGCCAGAGTACGGCCCCCAGTCCATAGACAGCCGCTACGCTCAACAACAGCTTCACTAGCCCCCGGTAGATGGTTGGTAGCTCCGGTTGGCTGGTGAAGGAATGAGTAGGCTCCCGGGCATAGTCGGCGTGCGTGAATTCGACTTTCCCAAACAGGAAAGGGTAGTAAAACGCCCGCAATGAGTCGTGGAAGCGGGTAGCGCTGCGCTGGAATTGTAGGTGGGTAGGCAGGTCGGTACCGGCCAGGGCGTTGAAGCTAGTTTGGGCATTGATAGCCGGCGAGAGCAGATTTAATTGCTCTACCAGGTCGTAGCGCTGTTGGAGGCCGTGGGCGTAGGCGGCAGCCTGGGGCGCCACGGCTAGGTCGCCGAGGTGCTGAAAGGCATAGTACCAGCGCCACACAAACCGCTCCCGGATAGTGGCCGTATCGCGCCACTGCGGGTAGAGGGCGAAGAAGCGGTTCATGGTTTCGGTTTTGGGTCGGTCCCAGCCGCCGTGAATTTCTTCGCGCTGCTTGATAGTGAGGGCAATGCCCTGGGGCACGGGGCGGGCAGTAGCTACACTCAAATTCAGTAAGCTTGGGACCAGTACCACCAATAAGAGCCATACCCCCAGCAAGGCTACGGCATTCACGGCCGAGGGACGCTGCAAGGCCGTCACGACTAGGCTCACCCCAAACCAGAACAGGCAGTAGAGCACCGTCAGGCTCAGCCACATAATCACCCGACCATCCAGCGGCACCTGAGCCCACAGCATTCCGACCACCGAAAGCAAGCCCGCCAGCCCTAGCACTACCACTAAGCGGAACGCGAGCTTGGCCCCTACTACCACCGCCGGGCGCACCGGCTGGGCCAGCAGCACTACCAAAATGCCTTCTTCCCGCTCACTAGAAAGCAAATTGAAGCACAAGGCAATGATGAGCAGCGGCAATAGGTATACCAGCACAAAAGCCAGGTCGAAATTGCCGCTGAGCACCTTCATGGGATTGGTGTTGTCGGTGGCATATAGCTGGTTTTGGAGGCCTAGCAGGCGCAGCTTCACGTACGAGGGATTCACATCACGCAGCCCCAGGGAAAGGGCGGCCCACCGGTCGGGGTGGTGCATGGCGAAAGTAGAATGGTAGTACCCAATGTCGCCGGCATCGGCGGGGCCAGGAAACTTCACTTTAAGCTCGTCCACGTTGCGGCGGGTAAGCTCCGGCAGATTGGCCAAGTGCTGGCGCTGGCGTTCAATTTCCGTGGTGCCGTAGTAGATGCCGTATAGGCCAGTAGCCAGCAGCAGGCAGCACAACAGTACAAGCCCCCGAGCGGCCCGGAAATGCCGCCATTCGTAGAAAAACAGAATTCGGAATAGGTGCATGAGATTAAGCAACGGGAGTGGTAGCAATCAGCCGTAGGCCTATCCAGCTCAGCAGGCCTGCCCAGAGCAGCAAGGCCGCCATGGGCAAAAACAAGTGCGGCCAGGCCCACCCTAGCGTGGGGGCCTGGTACATGAAGACCGGTACCGCGCGCCACGTGCTGGCATCTAGCCGGCGTTCCTTGTCGCCGTAGCCCATGCTGGCTTGCAGGCCGTTCAGGCGTTGTACCAAGTCGTAGCGGTAGGATTCTGCTGCTTGCTGAAAGTGCACGTAGTGGGCGAAATCGGAGCCAGCCAGCCCCATCGACAAAGGCCGAATAGCTTGGTAGGGGTTTAGCAGGCCAGCCCAATCGGAAAGGCGGTTTTGGCGTTGGTAAGTGGCGTTCAGAGCGGCAAAGTGCTGCTGATACACCCGGGTAGAGTATTCCTCTCCGGCGGCCATTTGCAGCCCGGCTACGCTCACCGGTAGCTTGTCTTCGGAATCGACCCCGTATTTTTTCAACAGGTCGGCTTTCAAGGCAGCGGCCCGCTTGTCCTGCGGGTCGTGACCGTTGAGCCATGCTGGGCCTGCTCGTGCACTTCGGCGTCCATTTGTGCCTTGGTGGTAGTAGGGTACAGCGAAGCACCCAAGTTGGCGGTGGCTTTGGGCAGGATGATGCCACTCAGAATCCAGAAACCTAGCAACGTAACCAGCGCCGCGCGGGAGCTGCTCTGCCCAGCCGATACCACCACGCTCCCACCACGAACAGAAAGAAATACACCGCATAGCTGACGACAAACAAGGTAAGGCGCGCCGCCAGATCAACGCCGGACGCAAACTCTTCCCCCGTAAACAACAGCACCGCCGCCAAGGCCAAGGCCGGTGCCACAACCAACGCCACGGCTTGGCTGTACCCTAGTATCTTGCCCCAAGCTACTTGCCGCATCGTTACGCCCTGGCTGAGCAGTAGTTTCAGCGTGCCGGTTTCCCGCTCCTGGGTGAAAGCTCCAAAGCACAGAAAAATGATGAGCAGCGGCACCAGCAGTTGGAGTACGAAGGCCACAGTCATTTCGCCAAACCGAATTAGAGAGCCCGACTGCTGGGCTGGGCTGAAGTTGACGCTGTTCTGCTGGTGGGCTTCCAGAAATACGGCGCTGCCCGTAAACGAGTCGACGCCAGCGTCCAGCAAGCTCAAGCCCGACTTAGGTCGGAACGCAAAAGAGCCGTAGTGAGCTACCCGGTGCGGGTGCCGGGCAGGCTGGTTGCGAAACTGCTCGTTGACGGTAGCTTGGGCCAGCTGGCGCTCTTGTTGCAGCGTACGGTACGAGGCACGGCCTACCAGCGTGGCCGCCAGCAGCAAGGCCAGCACTAGGGCACTCAGCACCCCAAACCGCCGGTCCCGCAGGGTGCTGATAAATTCTTTTTGGGCAATACTATGCATCATCGGCGGGGCTAGTTTCATGAAGGTGAGGTAGAGCTGCTCCAACTCCTGGGCGTTTAAAGTGGCGGTCGGGCGCACATCTACCAGCTCACCTTCCCGCATAATGCCCACCCGCGTGCCTACTTCCTTGGCCCGGAAAATATCGTGGGTGGCCATAAGCACGGCCGTGCCCTGTCCGCTGAGCCGGCGGAGCAACTCCGAAAACTCGTTGGAGGCTTTGGGGTCGAGGCCAGAGGTAGGCTCATCGAGCAGCAGCACCTTCGCGTGCTTGGCCACCGCAATGGCAATGCCTACCTTCTGGCGCATGCCCTTGGAGTAGGTGCCCACCCGCCGTTGCACTGCTTCCGCCGGTAGGCCAGCATCGGTGAGGTATTGAACAAGCTCCCACTGCGGGTACTTATAGCCCGCCAGGCTGCTAAATAACGCCAGGTTTTCTAGGCCCGTGAGGTGCGGGTAAAGCATTACCTGCTCGGGAATGTAGGCTAGGTATTCCTTGATCTTGATCGGGTTGGTTGCTACTTCCAGCCCATTGACGAAAGCGGCGCCCGCAGTGGGCTGCACAAAGCCTAGGAAGAGGTTAATGGTCGTGGATTTGCCCGCTCCATTCTGGCCCAGCAGGCAAAATACTTCGCCCGGGGCAATCTGCAGGTTTAGCCCGCGCAAGGCCAACTTATCGGCGTACTGCTTGCGCAATTCCTTGGCTTCGAGAATGTAAGTCATAGTACGAGTGAGTTTAAAAAGCGTCAAGGCGGAGCGTAGTCGCGGTAGCGCTCCTACTTTGCCTACTGACGAATAGCAAGGGCCGCACGCTCCACCTGCGCGTGGCCCGGCGCATCTTGGGTAAGGTCCTGCGCGCTAAAAGGTGTAGCCCATCGTGGCCATGAAGTTGCGAGGAGCGCCAGGCTGGTGCGGAAGAAGTCGTAACCGCCGACGAAGTAGTACTTGTCGAGCAGGTTATTTACGTTGAAGTGGAAGTTGAACTTGCCCGTGGTGTAGAACAAGGCCGCGTCCAGTACCGTGTAGGAAGGCCAGTAGGCCCAGTACAGCTCCCCCGTGGTAGTATTCTGTACCTGGTTCTCGGTGCGGCGGCGGCCAATGGTGTTGCCACCTACGGCCACGCCCAACCCGCGCAGGGTTGGTGTCACAAAGGTGTACTTAGTCCAGAGGCCGGCCGAGTGGCGGGGGGCGTTGGCTAGGGGTTGGCCTTCCTCTACTGGTAGGGCTGCATCCAGCACCTCAGAGCTATTGAAGGCGTAATTGGCGTTCAGATTCAGATTTGGGAGCAGGTTGCCCACCAGCTCCAGCTCCGCTCCGCGTGAGCGGACCAGGTCGTTCTGGCGGTATATCGTTGTGCCATCGGGCATCAGCGCATTGGTGGGTACCAACTGGTTGTACTTCACAATCTGGTACACGGCCGCGGTAGCCAGCAGGCCTTTATTGAAGAACTCGCCTTTCAGGCCGGTTTCCAGTTGGTAGCTGGTTTCGGTATCAAAGGGCGTGCTGCGGCCGTAGCGCTCTGGAAAGCGCAGAAACTCCGGCTTGAGCGGTCGGAAACCGGCGCTGTAGGAGGCGAAATAGTTCAAGTTGTCGCGCAGGGCGTAGGTGAGGCCAGCGCGAGGCAGCACCCGGCGCTGCGGAATAGTCTCCGACCCGTTGCCATAATCCCGTTCATCGGCGAATAGCTCGTAGCGGGCTCCTAGCAGCACATTCAGGCGCGGCGTCACGACTAGCTGGTCCTGCACGTAAAGGCCGGTAGTGTGGTAGACCGAGTTGATGTAATCGACGAAGAACTGCGGCAGCGGGCGGCGGATGTACTTGGTAGGGTCCTGAATTTCGTAGAGCGGCTTTTTCAGGTCGAAGGTTAACGGAGTGGTCACGCCATTCACCAGCTTGCTCCGGGCCTCAAACATGGTACTCTGCGGATCCGTGGTGAAGCGGATGTAGTCCACGCCCGCCACCACTTTGTGCTGCACCGGGCCGGTAGCCACGTTCAACACGAAATAGGAGGCCAGGTTCTTGGTGTATTCCTCGGCCCGGCGGTCGAAGTAGCGCAGGTTCATCACCGTGTTGGCCGGCGCGTCGGCGTAGGTGTTCAGGGTGCGGTGCTCACTCAGGTTTTCGTTGTAGGTGAAGTCGAGGTAGGACGCATTGAACGACAGCCACTCGGTGAATTTGTGATTGAGTGAGGCGTTGAGGTAGTAGGTGCTCGTGCGGAAATAGTCGCTGGGCTGGCTCAGGGTAAACGAGCGAGGCAGGGCGTACAAGTTGCCACCCTGAATGGGTAAGCCGCGGTCCAGGTAGCCGTCGATGTGGGTGTACACCAGCTCGGCATTGATGATCGTCTTATCGGTAGGCAAGAAGGTGACGGTGGGCGCCACCATCACGGAGCGGGTGTCGTTCACGTTGCGGAAGGTATTCGACTTCTCGAAGCCCGCGTTGAAACGGTACAGTACATTCTTCTGCTCATTAAGCGGCCCCGTCAGGTCGGCGGTGGCGCGCATGGTGTTGAAGCTACCCGTTGAAAACGTCAGGGCCTGATGCGCCACATCCAGGGGCTTTTTGGTTACCATATTCACCGTGCCACCGGGGTTGATGTCGCCATACAAGGCCGCGCCGGGACCTTTCAGCACCTCCACACGCTCCAGGTTCACTGTTAGAGGAGCTTGGGTAAACGAGTTGCCGTAGCTGAAGCCGGAGCGCAAGCCATTTAACAGGCGAAAGCCACTTTCGTAGCCGTTGCGGAAGCCCCGAATTGTGAGGTCGTCGTAGTGCGAGTACTGCGTAACGCCCGCCACGTTCTTTACCACTTCCGTGAGGCGCAGGGCTTGCCGGTCCTCTATCAGTTCCTTGGTTACCGTGGAAATAGACTGCGGCACGTCGATGGGGCGAGTGGCCGTTTTGGTACCCACAAAGCTGTAGTCGCTCTTGTAAGTAGTTTCCTTGCGGCCCAATACTTCTACTTCTTGCAGGGAAGTGGTCGTAGGCTGCAGAACAAAATCTACCGTTAGGGTAGGCGTGCTGGCACTGAGTACCACGGTCCGCCGGGCTTCCTGGTGGCTAAGGCTGCGCGTGATAAGGGTGTACTCGCCGAAAGGCAGGTCCAGCGAGAAATGCCCGTCAGCACTGGTTAGCGCGGCAAAGCGCCCGGTTTGTTCCACCACCGAAATGCCTTCCAGCCCTTCGCCCTTGGAGCTGGTAATGTGGCCATCAATGTGACTAGCGCTTTGAGCTGAGAGCAGCCAGGAAACAAAAAAAGTAAGAGTAGAAAAATGCGCGCCATATGGAAATGGGCTACCCTACCACCGGCCATATAGGCCCGCAGCAAAGCAGAAAAATGAAGCATGAGGAGATGGGGTTGGGCACTTCACCAAGCCAGTGCAGCCCAACCTACTGAGTTCTTAGAGCCGCATTGCCTAGCCGACCTTTGCGGATAAGAATGGGCCTATGCGTAGGCCTTGAATGGGATTCTTGAGCGGACCGGACGGGCGCAGCTACTGGTTTAGTAGTCTAAACCACTACCAGCCGAAAGGCTTTTCCTGCGGGCACTGGGTGTCCCAACTCTGCTGGGTTCGTGTAACCTCGCGCTGCACTTACTTCTCCCCTACCCTCGGCCCGCTGCCGTCCGTTAGGCGTTGTAAGGAGGGCCTCTTAAGGAGGCGCCATCTAGCAGGTGAGCTGTGCGAGCGACCGTTGCCCGCACCCGGTAAGAAGCATATACCAGAACCCGCACCGGCGTACTGACGGTTACCTCGGCACCCGGCTGAAACGCCACATTGTAGAACTGTTCAACGTGGCAGTGCTGGTGTTGGGAAGACAGAAGGAGCTTGGCAACCTCCCGTGGCTCTACTTGGAAAACAACGTCAGTTTCGGTATGCTGGTGAGCATGCAGACGCAACAAAGTAGCCTCGGGTATAAGTAACCGGGTGAATAGTAGCAGGAGCCACCACGCAATATATTTCCGCTTTCTACTCGTCACTTAACTATTTGCCAGGAAGAACAAATGTAGAAGCTTTTACATTTATGACACAAAGTTGCATGTAAATAATGTTCAGCTACTGATTGGGTTCGTCTTGGTAAGTGGAGGTGAGTAATGCACGTCTTAGTGCTTTACTCATCCCAAGAACTGCTGTGTCAGATAGGGTATATGATACTGGTGTTACCTATATTATTAGTGTTACTACTAGGGTATGAGTTATGCACTTTAGGTCCTGTCAAGAGTGCTACATCACCACCGTAATGAGGTGTTCATAGTAGGAGGTATGTCTCGATCATTTCAATATGATCAGCTAAATATCCTCTTAGGTCTAAGGGTTGACTTGAAGTCATGAGTATAGCGGAATCACGCCAGCTTGGACGTTGCTAAAGCAAGCACGAGTAGTGGGAGATGGTTATACTCTGCATGGCAGTAAAGTTATCTAACTAGGCTATCCTATTGTATTCTAAAAATGCACGGAAATCGTTAGAGCATTTCAGGTGTTATGTAGTAACACTAATAACATAGCGCTAACAACTCCTATCTTTAGTAACACTAGTAACACAATTTGTTCATATAACATCTTTATGATAAGTGAGTTGCACAACAAAGTATCCTTTTTAAATTAGGGTAGTAACACTAATAACATGCAAAACACTGGTAACAGGAGTTTGATTCTATAACATAAATAACATAACGATTATGTAGTATTGCAGCATGAGCAAGATCATCGCTTTCACCAACCAGAAAGGGGGAGTAGGTAAGACCACTTCCACGGCAAACATCGGTGCCGGGCTAGCGCGTGCTGGCTACAAAGTGCTCCTAGTGGACCTAGATCCTCAGGTCAATTTGACGCATGGCTTAGGCCTAGCTGGGGCCGAGTTCAACGTCTACGGCGCCTTGCTTCAAGAGTACCCCATCAAGGCTTATCCAGTACAGGAAAACCTGGGGCTGGTTGCTGGTGCTCCTGCATTATCTAGTTTCGAGAAAGTCAAGGGCGACGAGGTAGACCGGGAGTTTTTGCTGAAGGACTTGCTAGAACCCCTACAGGAGAAGTGCGACTTCATCTTGTTAGATTGCCCTCCCGCCCTGGGTCTTATTACCCTCAACGCGTATGCCTGCGCCGATACCCTCTACATTCCGCTGGAGGCGCAGATGTACGCAACTGATGGACTTGAGAAAGTGCTGGAAATGGTGACCCGCGTAAAGCGCCGTTTAAATCCGGCCTTAACGGTAGGTGGAATCTTCTTTACTCGCTTTGACCCGCGCAAGGTATTGCGCCGTGAAACAGCCGAGATAATCCGCGACAAATACCCGGACCTAGTGCTCAAGCACACTATTCGCGAAACTATCACCTTGGGCGAAGCTCCTCATCTGAGCCAAGATATCTTTCGGTATGCCCCCAATAGTGCCGGCGCTGCCGATTATGAGCACTTAGTGCAGGAAATTCTTACCCGCTAACTCGCAGCATCATGGCCAAATCATTCAAGCAACTTGCCGCTAAGCCAGACGGGCAAAAACGAACGTCAGAAAAAGACATTCTGGACTTCTTGGAAGAACAGGACGAGCGTCCAGTTCCTACCGCAATTCCTCAGCATCCTACCACTGAGCAGAAATTCAGCAGCGCCGATGATTTAGGTAAGACCAAGAATACTTCTGTCAGCAGTATTACCGATGATACTAGTGTTACTAATGATACTGATGTTGAGGCCGATGTTCGTCAGACGTTCATTATTGGGCAACAATACCTTGACCGCCTCAAGGACTACGTCCACACCAAGCGCGTAGCAGGTCAGTACGAGTACACGCAAAAGCAGGCCTTGCATGACGCCCTGGATAAATTGTTTGAGGGTGCCACTATTGAGGTGCGGCCAGCACACATTCGGCAGCAAGAAGAAACACGTAAGCAGCGGATTCGTCGGGGCATCCCCAAATAGGTAATACACTCTCACCGAGCTTAAAGACGGTTTGTTGTTGCCTAGTAGGACAGTGAGTATGTAACTATCGGGCTAGTGGTGGAAGAGGTGTACTTACTCTTCCAACCACTCACGGGCCCGAGTAGTTTGTGCACCTAATTACAATTAGCGAGCTACGAAGCCGACCTTAGTCGAGGCCGCCGCTTACGGGCTGGTGTGGGCGAGGCAGGGGATGTAGACGCAACAGG
>NZ_JZIR02000155.1:0-1217 GCF_000961955.2 Hymenobacter sp. AT01-02 | reverse complement strand
GCTTTGCCGCCCAGTTGTTCTATTTCCTGCGCCACGTCGCGCAGTTGGCTTTCGGTACGGGCTAGCAAGGCTACGTTGGCACCTTCCTGCGCCAGGGCTACTGCAATGGCGCGGCCAATTCCTTTGCCTGCACCCGTTACCAGGGCGTTCTTACCGGCTAGTGATTCCATGTGTGTAGAGAGAGTAGAAAGTAAGTTGATAACAGCCTAGCGGAGCCAGAAACGTTCCGTAGGCTGAGGTGAGCATGACTACAACCCATGCGGCTGCCCGATGTTAAGGGCTGCCGCAATAAAATGGTAGCCCTCCGCGTGAACTACTGGCTTGTTGCGCTCAGCAGCTGTAGGATGTGAGCCGGCTAAAAGCCAACGCTACGGCCGAATCCGCTGGGCTCCCCGCAGAATATGCGGTTGGGAAGGAGGGGAGCTATAGTTACCGCTGCCCAAATCCGTGTACCTTCCCGTTCTGAACACAACCTCCCGTTATCCATGAAAAAACTCGCTCTGGGTGGCCTGCTTGCTTGCACGTTGCTGGCAGCCTGCAACCAGCAAAAATCTTCGGACCACAGCGGCGCTGCCAGTGCCGAAACCAGTCTTGCCGACGTGAAAGACATCAACCAGCTGTTTGAGATGTACTGGGAAGACAACGCTAAGTTGTTTCCCCTCGATGCGACTACCCAAGGCGACAACCGCTACAACGACCAACTGCCCAACGATGGCACCAAGGCCTTCCGGGAGCAATTGCGTGCCTTTTACCAAAAGTACTTGGATGGGTTGCAGAAATTCGACCGCGCCAGCCTCTCAGAAAACGACCGTATCAGCTACGACATCTTCCAGTACGACTTGCAAACCAAGCTGGAAGGCTTGAAGCTGAATACGTGGATGATGCCTTTCCAGCAGTTTTGGGGCTTACCCATTACGCTAGGGCAATTTGGCTCGGGCGAGGGGGTGCAGCCATTTAAAACGGCGAAGGACTACGACAACTGGCTGGGCCGCGTGCACGGCTTCACGGCCTGGGCCGACACGGCCATCGGCAACTTCCGGCAGGGTATAAAAGCTGGGGTAGTGTTGCCCCGCGCCCTTGTAACGAAGATGGTGCCGCAGATGCGCGACCTGGAAGTGACGGACCCCACCAAGAGCCTGTTCTACGGCCCCATCAATAAGCTGCCCGCCGATATGCCCGCCGCCGATAAGGAGCGCCTCACGGCGGCGTATAAAAAA
>NZ_JZIR02000154.1:0-695 GCF_000961955.2 Hymenobacter sp. AT01-02 | reverse complement strand
ATGAGGTGCAAAGGTAAGGAAAAATACTTGTCATTGTGTATATCACCACAAGGCCATTACAAAATGCATAAGCTCTGTTTCATGACCATCGGCGCTGGCCTTCAATCCTCAGAATACCCTAGTAGCTTCTAGCTAAGAAGAAGTAGAAGCTACTAGGGTATTCTATAGTAATAGCAGTGCATGCCAGCTAATACAGGTAAGCTTCTGGGCCAACTGGATGTAATAAGAAAAGGCTGCCCCATGCCTGGAGCAGCCTTTCTCGTGGTATTGCCGCAGCTAAGCTATGCCGCCATCTGGGCTGGCACGGGCACTTTACGCTTGATTTTGATAATCCGAGCTTTATCAAGACCCCAGATAAACATATAAGTAGGGTCAAACTCCCACCACTTCACACCAAAGTTAACGCGCATAGGTAGCTTGTGGTGGTTGTTCTGGAACAATTCACCAAAGGCCAGAAAATCCAAGGCCAGCGTATTCTTGGACTTGTCGTGATTGTCAAAGTTCTGATAGCCGTATTTGTGGCCGCTCCAGTTCACAATAGCGCCATGAATAGGGCCCATCAAGAAGTGAATGGGCAGCAATAGAAACTGCCACCAAGCCGTAGCAAACTCCACGTAGAACAGAACATAGAGTGCACCCCAACCAATGCGTGAGTACCACTTATCGCCAAAGTTTTCAATTGCGTTCCACTCGGG
>NZ_JZIR02000153.1:0-517 GCF_000961955.2 Hymenobacter sp. AT01-02 | reverse complement strand
GGGTCACTTTGTGCCGTAGCGCCTGAATCTTATGCGTGCCCGAACGTACCACCGTACCATAGAAGGTAGTGCCGAGGTTTAAGTTGGTTGACAGTGTTTGTAGTACTCGCAACCCGGTGGTGGTGTCTGCTCGCACGGCCTGGGCCGTAGGTACGTACTCATACTCCAGGCTTTTGAAGTACCACGTCTGGCCATAGTTTACACCAGGGGTGATGTTGATGTGCTTGAATAACGTGTAGCTGCCCAGAGAAATGCCGAACCGGTGCTGCATGCCAGTCTGGGAGTTGCGCAATAGCTTGCTGATATTGGAAAAACCAATCGGCATGATTGACGCTTCAGAGGAGCCGCCAATAAGAGGAATAGCCCCGCCATTGATAGCACTAGCAGGGATATTATTTGATAGTCGGTTTTGAAAGGTAAGGTCGTATGAAACTGCTAGTTGCTCATAAAAACGGCCGCGTGCTTCCAAGCCTGCCAACTCATATAAATATTGCCGTGCTACCCCAAGCGTTAGGTC
>NZ_JZIR02000152.1:0-17558 GCF_000961955.2 Hymenobacter sp. AT01-02 | reverse complement strand
AGTTGCCGGCGCGAAGATGGCCGTAGTATACTGCAAGTAGAAGACAATGGCATGGGCCTGACGCCGCGCCAGCAAGGCAAACTGTTTCAACTTTTTGAGCGCCTGCACACCCACGTTGAAGGTACCGGCGTGGGCTTGTATATGGTCAAGAAAATGGTGGAAAATGCGGGTGGCACTATTATCGTGCAAAGTCAGGAAAACCAAGGCACCTCCTTCATAATGTCCTTCCCGCGGTAGGCAGCGCCGTAACTCTGCGCTAGCCCCGCCGTACCATCCGCACCTGCCTCTTATTTAGGGGTGCTATTTACATGCCACAGCTTTCGAGCATTCTCTTGGTGGACGACGACGCCACCACTAACTTTTTAAATCAAGCCCTTATCACGCGCATGGGCGTTGTACAGCACACGCTAGTTGCTGAAAACGGTGCTGAAGCCCTACAGATACTGGCCCAGACGTGCGTAGCCCCGAGTGCTAGCTGCCCGAACCTCATTTTGCTGGATATGAAAATGCCCATCATGAACGGCATCGAGTTTCTGGAGGCATACACCAATTGCCTTTTGAGCAGCAGCAAAGCATTATAATCGTGATGCTTACTACCTCCTTGTTGTCGCAAGATCTGGAGCGGGTGCAGCAGTTGCCCGTAGCCGACGTCCTGAACAAACCCCTCACCAAGGAGAAGGTGCAAGGCCTCCTGGAAAAGTACTTTTGAGCGGCCTCGGGAGTACTTAGCTCATAGATGCGGCGCCAGCGTAACTTCGGCTGCGTGGGCTTAGGTAGAATGCGGACAACGCGGACGGGACAGGCGCGTTATACCCTTGTCGGTGCTTGATGGGCAATGCGTGTTGCATTGCTCTTTGCTCACTGGCTGCTTCCTGCTACTTGCCCATGAAAGCTACCCCCTCACCCCAACAACTAAAGCACGAAAAACAGCTGGCTGCCGAAGCGGCTTTACGGTGGGTTCGGAGTGGGATGCTTTTGGGCCTGGGGAGTGGGAGTACTGCCGCCCTTTTTATCTCCCAACTGGGAGCGGCAGTTCGCGCTGGTCAGTACCAAATTCAGGCCGTAGCTACTTCCCTGGCAAGTGAAGCACTAGCCGCGAAGCCGGGATTCCGCTGGTAGAGCCCCGGCGGGGTATGCGCCTAGACTTAACCGTAGACGGCGCCGACGAACTGAATACCGAACTGCAACTCGTTAAAGGCGGCGGTGGAGCTCTCCTGCGCGAAAAAGTACTAGCCACGGCCGCCGACTACCTGCTTATTCTAGCAGACAGCACCAAGCTCGTGCCCCAGCTGGGGCGCTTCCCTTTGCCCTTGGAAGTGGTACCCTTTGCCTTACCCTGGATTTTGGATGCCGTGGCAGAGTTAGGGGGCGAGCCCGTGGTACGCATGAGCCGGCAGCAGCCCACGGAGCCCGCCCGCACCGACCAAGGCAACCTGCTAGTAGATTGCCACTTCCAATCTATTCCCGATGCGACAAGCTTAGCTCGTCACCTCCAACAGATTCCGGGATTGGTAGAACACGGCTTGTTCTTAGGCTTGGCGCGCGCGGCGCTAGTAGCGCAGGGAGAGCAGGTGCTGGTATACACGCCGGGCGCAGAGCCCCAATCCTCCCCGGTTTTAGCGCGTTTCCGTAGTCGGCTGATTTTACTGCCTACCCGCCGGCAGTAGCGAAGCGGCGGCATCGTCGAGAAACCAGTGTAGCTGTCCGGAGGCGGGCGCAATTAGCTGAGCCGGGAACTGCGCTATATCCTGCTCGCCTGCTACTACGTGTTGCACTGCCGCGGCCTTGTCGGCTCCGTACACCAGAAACGCCACCACTTGGGCCTGGTTTAGCAATGGGGCCGTTAGGGTGATGCGGTACGCCTGCTTTTCCTCCACGTACACTTCCCGGGCACCTGCTACTGACTCCGCAAGAACGGGGGTGTGAGGAAACAATGACGCGGTGTGAGAGTTGTCGCCCAGCCCTAGCAACACCAAGTCAAACCGAGCCTCACGTTGGCCGAAGAACTCGGTGATGCTTTGGGAGTAGCGTTGCGCTGCTTCTGCCGGGGCTAGTGCCGTATCCACCGCAAATACCTGCGTTGGAGCAATGCCTAGCGGACCAAGTAGCGCTTCGTGGGCCATGCGGTAGTTGCTCTCGGTATCCGTGGGTAGCACGTTACGCTCATCACCGAAAAAGAAGAACACCTCCTCCCACTGTACGCGGCTGCGGTACGCGGGAGAGGCCAGCAACTCGTATAGTTTCTTAGGCGAGCTGCCGCCAGACAATGCTACCGAAAATGTGCCGTGCCCAGCAATAGCGCACGTTGCTAGTTCCACGAAGAAGTCGGCTAGTTGCTGCAGGACTTCCTCCGGCGTTGGGAATACGTGCAGGGTGGGAACGTTATTTCTTGCCATTGTTGAGGGGTAGCGTAAACCAATGGTATCCGTCGCGGGCAATTAGGGCTTCGGCTAGTTCAGGACCCCAGGAATCGGCCGAGTAGTTGGGGAAGCTCTGGCTGGTTCTACCCTGCCAGGCGTTCAGAATGGGCATAATCAAGTCCCAAGCCGCCTCTACCTGGTCGCCGCGCATGAACAGGGTTTGGTCGCCTAGCATGGTATCCAGCAGCAGAGTTTCGTAGGCTTCCGGGGCCTCCGTGGTATAGGTACCCTTGTAGTCGAAAACCATGTCTACGGTGTTCAACATCAAGTCCAGACCAGGGCGCTTAGCTTGCACTTGCAAGCGAATACTCATTTCGGGCTGAATGCTGATGATAAGCCGGTTCTGCTGCCAGTTTTCCGCCGTTTCGGGTGGAAAAATGCAGTGGGGCACGTCCTTGAACTGAATGGTGATAACTGAGGACGAGCGGTGCAGGCGCTTGCCAGTGCGCAGGTAGAAAGGCACGCCCTGCCAGCGCCAGTTGTCCACGAAAAACTTGACGGCCGCAAAGGTTTCCGCGTTGGAAGTGGGGTTGGCTCCGGGCTCTTCCCGGTAGCCGGGCACCTGCTGGCCCTCAATCCAGCCCGAGCCATACTGGCCCCGTACCGTTGATTCGCGCACGTCCTCGGGTGAAAACCGGCGCATGGCGCGCAGCACATCTACTTTGCGGTTGCGCACATCGTCGGCCGTGAAGTTGATGGGCGGCTCCATTGCCACCAAGCATAGGAGTTGCAGCAGGTGGTTTTGAATCATGTCGCGCAGGGCGCCGGCCCCATCGTAATACCCACTTCGCTCGCCCACTCCTAGCTGCTCGGTCACGGAAATTTGCACGTGCTCGATGTAGTTACGGTTCCAGAGTGGCTCGAACAGAGCATTGGCAAAGCGGAAAGCCATGATATTCTGCACGGTTTCCTTGCCCAAGTAGTGGTCGATGCGGTAAATCTGCTGCTCACTGAAATTGCGGGCCAGCAACTGGTTTAGCTCCCGCGACGACTCCAAATCGTGCCCAAACGGCTTTTCAATAACAATGCGCGTGCGCTCCGGATCGGCCGCCAACCCATTGTGAGCAATATTTTCGGCAATAATGGGGAAGAACTCCGGCGCTACCGCCAAGTAGTAGATGACGTTGACGGGCGTGCCCCATTCCTGCTGGTAAGCCTTGATGCGCTTGTCAAACTGTTGATAGGCCGCCGCATCTTTCACGTCGGCGGCTTGGTAGACCACGTGCTCAGCAAATGGCTTCCAGCTCTCAGCGTTGGCCTTGCCACTGCGCGAAAACTGGTTAATACCGTCCAGAATACGGCCGCGGAAATCGTCGTCGGAAAGAGCCGTGCGCCCAGTGCCAATAATGGCAAACTGCTCGGGCAGCCAGCCTTCCAGAAACAGGTTGTAAAGCGCCGGGGCTAGTTTGCGGGCATTCAAATCTCCGGTGCCACCGAATATAACGAAGATGGTAGGCTGTGCTTGCGAGGTAAGGCTCATGCGGAGGTCGTCGCGTAAGTGAAGGGGCCGAGGAAGAATCTATTTATTGGGAAGCACTTGCTCCTCCCATTTGTTTTCCTCGTCCAAATGAATGTCCTGCTTGTTGCTAGCGTCCTCGTGAGTCGGCGTCCACTGGGTGTGAAACAGGCCTTCCATACCAATCAGCTCGTAGGTATGGGCCCCGAAGTAGTCGCGCTGGGCTTGAATGAGGTTAGAAGGTAGGCGCGCTGTGCGGAAGGAATCGAAGTAGCTCACGCAGGAAGCATACGCTGGCACTGCCAGGCCTGCCGCAATGGCTGCGCTTACTACCGTGCGGGCGCCAGGCACAGCCTGCTGCACTAGTTCCGCTACCGACTTATCCAGCAGCAGGTGTTCCAATTCGGGGGCTTGCTGGTAGGCGTTGTAAATGTCGTTGAGGAAGCCGGAGCGAATGATGCAGCCGCCGCGCCAGATGCGGGCAATATTGGCTAGCTGCAGCCCGTAGGAATACTCCTGCGAGGCCTTGGAAAGCATGTGCATGCCCTGCGCGTAGGTAATGACCATGCTGAAGTAGAAGCTTGCTCCAGGCTAGCCAACAACTGGTCTTTATCAGCTTCCAGCGTAGGCAGGGTAGGCGAGTACTGGGCAGCCAGCTTTTCGCGCAGTGCTTTGTATTTGGATAGGTTGCGCAGTGCTACGGCCGTATCAATGGTAGATAGGGGCACTTCCAGGTCCATAGCAATCTGGGAGGTCCACTTGCCGGTACCCTTGGAGCGGGCCTCGTCACGAATATCGTCGAGCAGCAGGTGGTCGGTGTTGGGCGCCTGGAAGACGAAGATATCCTTGGTAATATCGAGCAGGAAGGATTGCAAACGGCCGGCGTTCCACTGGGCAAACACTTGCCCGATGGCCTCATTGTCGAGGCCCAGGCCCTGCTTGAGAACTCCGTAGGTTTCCGCAATGAGCTGCATCAGGCCGTACTCAATGCCATTGTGCACCATCTTCACAAAGTGACCGGCAGCTCCCGGCCCAATGTAAGTAACGCAGGGCTCGCCATTCACTTGGGCGGCAATGGCCTCAAACATCGGCTTCATGACTTGGTAGGCCTGCTGGTCGCCGCCGGGCATCATGCTAGGGCCAAAGCGCGCTCCTTCTTCACCGCCCGAAATGCCCATGCCGAAGAAGTGGAAACCCTCGGCTTCCAGGGCCTCGGCCCGGCGGGTGGTATCGGTAAAATAGGAGTTACCACCGTCGATGACGATGTCGCCAGGGGCCAGCAACGGGCGCAACTCATCAATCACGCTGTCTACGATTTTACCGGCGGGCACCAGTAGCATGATGGAACGAGGCGTTTGCAGGCTGTGCACGAAATCAGCTAAGTCAGCAAAGCCCTTTACGGGCAGGCCCGCGCCTTCTTCTGAGAGCAGGGTCAGCTTGCTGGCGTCTTTGTCATAGCCAGCAACGGCAAACTCATGGTCGGCCAGATTTAGCAGTAGGTTGCGGCCCATCGTGCCCAGGCCAATCATGCCAAACGAATAGGTAGTCGGCGTTGTGCTCATCATGCAGTAGTTTCGAGTAAAACCTAGGATAGATGCAGAGTGTTGGCCACCGAAACAAAATCAGCTTCTGGTCTGCGGCAACCAAAGGACCAACTGTTCAGTATCCACTACCTCAACTTAAAGTTTGGGCATAAGGTTATACGTCGTGGGCTTAGGATACGGGCTAACACTTCGTAGTTTCTGAAATGTCAGGCCGTTATCTTCCTTTTTCCGGGCCAGTAAACGGGGCGTTGCCGAACGCCACGCCGGTAGCTTCCTTGTTCCTTCTTCCTACCTATGCAGCTCAACCACGTAATTATTGTGATGGGAGTGTCCGGCTCGGGCAAATCAACCATTGGCGAGCTTCTAGCCCAGCAGATAGGCTTGCCTTTTCATGATGCCGATGACTTTCACTCGGCCGCCAACGTAGCCAAGATGGGGGCCGGCACCCCACTGCAGGATGAGGACCGCAAGAGCTGGCTGGCAGCGTTGGCCGTCGGGATTCGGCAGTGGAGCCAGAGTGGAGGCGCGGTGTTGGCTTGTTCGGCCTTGAAGGAATGGTACCGGCAGGAACTCATGACGGGCGGCCCAGTAGTATGGGTGTTTCTCGATGGCTCCGAAGAGCTGGTACGCTCCCGCCTGCAAGCGCGCCAGCATCACTACATGGGTCCCGACCTGCTAGCCTCACAGTTTGCCACTCTGGAAAAACCCACGTATGGCCTGCACCTACCCATCGACGAAACTCCACAGCAACTAGTAGATCAGATAGTTGCCTACTTACAGCGCACGGGCGAAATGCCGGATTCTAACCACAAGCACACCCTAGGAAACGCTGAGTAAAGCTGTTACTAAAACAGGTTTATCCTCTGGTATCAAAGCAGATAGGCACGTAGTCCTTAGAAGCTTAGCAGAGTATAGTACGTGGCCGGTCGGGATTAGGCTTCGGTTGCGGTTTTGCCCAACGTAGTGGCAGTAGATTCAACCGCCAGGCTGGCTATGTATTTCCACCGGGCAACAGCCTGGCTGGTGCTAAATTCTACTTCGAGAAAGCCACGCTGGGAAGCATCGAGGTACTGCAAATCATCAATGAGCAGCTGGTTAGCCTGCTCAAATCCTTGAATAGCCGCCTTATCGCCACCTAGCAACGTCTCAAACCCAGGCGAGGAGACGGACGAACAGGCAAACTCAGCACCAGCCCGGCGCTTTCCAACCGTAGTCAGGTCGCTATACCAGGCGTTGTGGGTGTCGCCGGCCAGGGAAATAAGCTTTTTGCCAGCGGCAGCGTTGAGTACCACTTCTCGTTCCGCAGGATAGCCGTCCCAGGCGTCCAGGTTATACGGTAGCACGGTTTCCACTCGGGCACGCTCGGCGGCTGTTACGGTAGGGTCGCCGGCCAACAGGCGGGTCTTGATTGTGGCTAGCTGGGTCGCAATGGTTGCGTACTGCGCCAGAACGGCCGGGGTAGGGCTGTTTGCCAGTTGAGCTACTAACACCAGCAACTCTACGGGAATGTACATCTTCGCCATGAGCACTTGGGAGCCTAGCACCTGCCAGCGGGCTCCGCTACTAGCCAGCTGACTCGTGAGCCAGTTGCGCTGCTCGGCTCCTAGTATAGAGCGGCCGGGGTTCTGCCAGGCTGCCCCAAATGCCACGGCATTGAACGTGCCGGTACTACTGTAGTAGTCACCAAGGCTCAGCTGTTTGTCGCGGCCAGCCAAGCGCGTATCAAGCATGAGCAAGTTTAGTAAGCCGCCAAAGTCGAAGCTCCGGTAGATTTTCTCCTTGTTGGCTACGCGCGCCGGCAGGTACTCGCGCCACACCTGGGTAGCAATTTGCTTGCGCTGCAGGAAGTCGCCCTCGGTAGCGGGCTGGTGGTTTTGCGCGCCCTCCTTATAGGCATCGTTCGTCAGCTCGTGGTCGTCCCAAATGCAGATGAAGGGTTTGAGCTGGTGGGCCCGTTGCAGTTGCGGGTCGCTGCGATACTGGCGGTAACGGGTTCGATAGTCCGATAAACTCAGGATTTCAGTAGCAGGCTGGTGAGCCCGATTCAAGGAAGTAGTTAGCGAACTGGTACCATACTGCCCCTGGCCGTACTCGTAGATGTAGTCGCCCAGGTGCACCACAACGTCGGCGGCAGACTCCGCCACGGCCCCGTACACATTGAACAGCCCCGCTTGGTAGTTGGCGCACGACACCACAGCCAGCGTCACGCGGCTAGCCTGCCCCGCCGCGGGTAGCGTACGGGTTTCGCCAGTCACGGAAGTAGCTTGGTTTGAGCGTTCAGGAAGCGGTAGTAATACTTCTGATTGGCCGCTAAGCCGGTGACGTTCACCCACACGGTGAAGTCTGTGTCAGGGGTTGCTGGTAGGGTGCCGGTAGCTTTCACCACGGAAAAGCGGCTGTCGTCGGCCACTTCCCAGGTAATGGCCGCGGGGGCGGGCTCGTTCGTGGCCGTGGTGTAGCGGGTCCAGATGATGACGCCGTCGGCCGACGGATCAAAGCTGGCCACGCCTTCGCGGAAGCCAAAGTCTCCGCTGTAAGCAGGATTTTCAGTGTCATCGTCGCAACTAGCAAGCGTAGCGGGCAACAAGGCTATGCCGCCGGATACCAAGGCCGTTTGCTTGATAAACGCGCGGCGGTTGAGGCGGCGGAGAGCAGAATCCTTCATCGGGCGAAGCATATATGAGTGCAGCCACGAATGTAGAGGGGCCTATGACGGGGGTATTATGGGCATATTATGGAATTGTGCCCGCCTGCTATCGGCGGCTTTCTCTGCCTTTCTACCTCAAAGCTGACCGCCCTGCTCCCTTGAGCAGGCAAGACGCAACCTTTTGCAACCCAGCTTGCCTTTCCCCTTGCTGCCTCGGCACGAGGTTGTACCTTTCTGTAACTCATGAACCTAGTATTTCACGAGTTGCCAACCCAATAAGCTTCTGCCAACAAGTTGGTTGGTGCTTCATCACGTCACCCTTACTCACTTCCCTGCATGAGAATTCTGTATGCCTCCACGGCCATGGTGGTGCTAAGCGCGCAAGCTGTGGCCCAAACGCCCCTGAAGACCCTGCCGTACCCGCAAACCAAAAAAGTAGATACCGTGACTACCTACTTCGGAACCAAGGTAGCCGACCCGTACCGCTGGCTGGAGAACGATCAGGCCGCCGATACGAAGTCGTGGGTGCAGGAGGAAAATAAGGTCACGCAGCATTATTTGGCGCAAATTCCCTTCCGTGAAACCATCCGCAAGCGCCTGGAGACGCTGTGGAACTATGAAAAATATGGTGCGCCTTATAAGGAAGGCAAGTACACGTACTTCACCAAGAATACGGGTTTGCAAAGCCAGTCGGTGCTGTACCGCCAACTAGGCAACGGTGCCCCGGAGGTTTTTCTTGACCCCAACAGCTTCTCCAAGGATGGCACTACCTCGCTAGCGGGCATCAACTTCACCAAAGACGGTAGCTTGGCTGCGTACCAGATTTCGGAAGGCGGCTCCGATTGGCGCAAGGTGATTGTGATGCGAGCCGCGGACAAGACCATTGTGGGCGACACACTCAAGGACGTAAAGTTCTCCGGGCTGGCCTGGAAAGGCAACGACGGCTTCTACTACAGCAGCTACGACAAACCTCTGGCCGGCAGCCAGTTGGCTGGCAAAACACAAATTCATAAGCTCTACTACCATAAGCTTGGCACCAAGCAAAGCACTGACAAGCTCGTATTCGGTGGGGAAAAGACGCCGCGCCGCTACATTGGGGCCAGCCTCACGGAGGACGAGCGTTTCCTGGTTATTAGCGGGGCCAATACCACCACGGGCAACGAGCTGTACATTCAGGATCTGAGTAAGGCTAATAGTCCCATTGTGCAGGTGGTAGACAATGAGAAGAATGAGGTAAGTGTGCTCGACAACGTGGGCAGCAAGCTCTATATCCAAACCAACTTGAACGCGCCCAATGGCAAGGTGGTAACCGTGGATGCAGCCAACCCCAAGTCGGCCAACTGGAAAGACCTAATTCCGGAAAGCAAGAACGTGCTGAACGCCACCACCGGGGGCGGTAAAATCTTCGCGAACTATCTGAAGGATGCCACGTCCCTTATTGAGCAGTATGCTATGAGCGGCAAAAAGGAGCGGAGTATTGCGCTACCTTCAGTGGGCTCGGCGGGCGGTTTCGGCACTAAAAAAGAGGAAAAAGAAACCTACTACACCTTCACCTCTTACATCTACCCGCCCACCATTTTCAAGTACGACATTGCAACTGGCAAGTCCACGGTGTATAAGAAAGCCGGCGTGCAGTTCGACCCCACCCAGTACGAATCGAAGCAGGTGTTTTATACCTCAAAAGACGGCACGCGCATCCCCATGATTATCACCCACAAAAAGGGGTTGGTGATGAACGGGAAGAACCCCACGATGATGTACGCCTACGGCGGCTTCAACTCCAGCGTAACGCCAGGCTTTAGCACCTCTACCATTGTACTGCTCGAAAACGGTGGTATTTATGCCGTACCCAATTTGCGCGGCGGCGGCGAGTACGGTGAGAAGTGGCACTTAGCCGGTACCAAGCTACAGAAGCAGAATGTGTTCGACGACTACATTGCCGCGGCCGAGTACCTGGTAAAAAACAACTACACGTCGAAATATTACCTCGCTATTTCCGGCGGCTCCAACGGCGGCCTACTGGTGGGGGCCACCATGGCCCAGCGCCCCGAAATGTTCAAAGTAGCCTTCCCCGCCGTGGGCGTAATGGACATGCTGCGCTACAACCAGTTCACGGCCGGGGCCGGCTGGGCCTACGACTACGGCACAGCTCAGGACAGCAAGGAGATGTTCGAATACCTCTATAAGTACTCGCCCTACCACGCGCTGAAGCCCGCCAACTACCCCGCCACTATGGTTACTACCGCCGACCACGATGACCGGGTAGTGCCCGCGCACTCCTTTAAGTTTGCTTCTAAGCTTCAGGAGTCCCAGCAGGGTAGCGCGCCCGTGCTTATTCGGGTAGAAACCAAGGCGGGGCACGGTGCCGGCCGTTCTACAGCCCAGGTTATCAGCGAACAGGCCGACAAATGGTCTTTCATGTTCCAAAACATGAACCTCACGCCTTACCAAGCTAACTAGTTACGGGAAGCCTCAAAACAACAAACGCCGGCCGACTATCATAGAGTCGGCTGGCGTTTGTTGTTTTAAACTGGCTACATTATTACCTAGGCAATTCTGCTCACCACACGCCTACAAGGAGAGAGAACTATATGACTAGTAAAGGTTGTAGCTGATGTTTATAAGCTTGAATCAGCAAGCGAAGTTCATTGGCAATTACCTGTATTACAAACAGTTACTGCCTGCAAAGAACATCCTTCTTGCTAAGTGGGCAGACACTACTACTATACACTGGCGCTTACTCCGGTAGTACTTTCGAGCCAAATAGTGAGCTTTTTCATTAGCATCATATCCCAACGAAGAGTGTAAGGATTGATATAGACCTACTTCAAGGGGCAAGAGTGCACCTTTAGTTACCAAGCCTTAATGCAATCGGATACGCTAGAGCCCCAATTTCTGGGCGGCGTTGTGCTGGCGCACGTTATCGAGGCGGGTGTAGCGCCGAATCATCTCGGAGGTCTTGTGCTTGGTTTGGTTCATAACCTCCGAATCATCGGCTCCCGCTAGTTTGGCTACGGTAACAAAGGACGCCCGCAAGGAGTGGGCGGAAAATGTTGGCCCTAAATAGCGCTGCACAATTAAGTTCACGTGCTTATCGGTCAGCCGACGCTCGGTTAGTCGTTCGCCTTTGCGAAAGGAGACAAACACGGGCCCCGTAGAGCGGTTGAGCCGCTGCACCCAAGCTTGCAACGTGCGAATAGGACACAACTTAACATCTGGGGAATAGAAAATGGCTTTTTCCTCGGCCGCGCCGTACTGGTTGGTTTTGCTCTTCGCAAGGTTGACAATCAGGCCTTCCTCAGAAAAGAATAAGTCCTCCATATTAAGCGCCGCCAGTTCAGAGCGGCGAAACGCTCCGGAAAAGCCTAGCAGCAGAATCACCCGGTCGCGCAAGCCAGCTAGCGTTTGATCATCCATGCTCTTGACCGTGCGCTTGAAGTTAGCGAGGGTAAAAGCCGGTGCTTGTTTCTGTCGCACACCTTTGAGACGGGCAATGCCTTCCAGCAGCACCTTAAATTTCTTGTCATCCGTGGGTGATTCCAGTCCGCGCAGAGCATGGGCTTTGGCTAGGGCCGCACAATGGCGCTGAATGGTGGATACTTTTTTGCCCGTTTCTGCCAGGTGCGTCACAAATCCAGCAAGCGTATCGACCGACGCAGGTAGTGGCTCCAGTCCGTGCTCGGTGCACCAAGTTCCGAAGCGCTTTAAATCCCCAGCATAGGCTTTGGCCGTGTTAGCCGCCCCACTCAGTCCGGCCTCCACGTAGCGCGAAGTATGCTCGGCCAGGTAGGTCAGTGCCGACGATGAGTTAGCAGAAACTAAGACCGCAGAATCGTTTGCCATGTAACCTATATATAAGGAGTATTGCCCAGGTTTTGGAGAACTCAAAACGAAGATAGCGTAAGGTCCGATAACTAAGAATTATCGGACCTTACGCTATCTTCTTACCTGGCCCTGCCCTTCATCCTACAGCAAGGGCATTCTGACTAATTGTGCCTCTTGTTGACCTTGTTGTTACAGCTCTTCATTTGGCTATTTACATGAGTGAGTACAGCATAAGCTACTTCACTTAGGACAATTGGTACAGACAAATCCTGCGTTAATAATCTGCTGAAGCAGTATTACCGTTCGCATCCGTCATGTATACTAGAAGTAGGCTCGCTTCCATAAATAGTACAGTGAAAAACCAGCTTTAATAGCGAAGAATGCCTTGTGGACAATTACTGTCCTATAGTAATTACTTACTTCCCATCACAAAGTTCAATACCCTACTACATGCAGCAAATACGGGTTGTGAATTTTCTATAATAACTGGTATTTTACTTACCACAATCACCCTGTGAGTAAGCGACCTATACCACTTGTAGTAATCAACCGCATAGAATAAGCGTGTAGGTTATTCTAGTTTACACAGCACCCACTGTGCTTTATTGCTAAAACATTTTAGCTTTAAGCGTAGCAATGGGTATGCACTGGTCTGGTTGCTTCGCAAGCTGGTGTTTTTCTACTCAGTTGCTGCTACATCTACAAGTCCGGGAACTACTAGCTGGTTGCCGGATAGAATTAACTGCTAGCTCATGTCCTGCTCCCAACTCTGCTTCAATGTGCGGGTGCTACTTCTGGTTTTCATACTTAGCATTAGCTCGGTTGTCGTGTGGGCAAGCCCCTTTTCACATAAGGCAGGCAACGCAGCAGAAACGGTGCCCCTACAAGCTAACTGGCGCTTTCGGCAAGTAGGGAAAGAAAGCTGGACCCCAGCGACGGTACCAGGCTGCGTACACACCGACTTACTAGCTGCCGGACAAATTCCTGACCCGCTGTACCGCGACAACGAATTGCGGCTACAGTGGATTGGCAAGGCCGATTGGGAGTATGAAACGAGCTTCACGCTACCCCCTGCCACTTTACAACGTGCCCACCTAGACCTTGTGCTACAAGGCCTAGACACCTATGCAGAGGTACTGCTCAACGGAGTTTCTATTCTGCAAGCGAACAATATGTTCCGGGAATGGCGCCTAGCGGCCAAGCAGCACTTGCGCACAGGTGAGAACCGCCTGCTTATCCGGTTCCGCTCGCCCTTACGGGAGGTGGCAGATTTGCCCCGCAAACAAGGGTACGAGCTCTACTCCGGCAATGATGAACAATCTATGCGCGTAGTGGGCGACCAGGGCCCTCCCCTGAGCCCCTACACCCGCAAGGCCCCCTACCAGTACGGCTGGGACTGGGGCCCACGCTTTGTGACGGCGGGGGTGTGGCAGCCTGTGTATATAGAAGCTTGGGATGAAGCCCGCCTAACCAACCTGCATGTGGTGCAGCAAGTTGTAACGCCCCAAGCCGCGCAATTGGCGGTGGAAGTAGAATATGACGCCGCCCGCAGCCAAGGCGCCACGCTGCTGTTGGAAACTAGGGGACCAGATGGCCAGCTAGTTGGAACAGCCTTGGAACAAGCCCTAACGTTGGCTCCGGGCCGCCATACAACTACAGCCGAAGTACGCCTCAATACACCGCAACTGTGGTACCCCGCCGGGTACGGGGCTCAACCGCTGTATACTGTTACGGCGCGTCTCGTGCAGCAAGGTCAGCCACTTGATGCCACTACTAGGCGCATTGGGCTGCGGACGTTACAGGTGCGCCGAGAGCCGGACCAGTACGGAAAGTCCTTTGAGTTTGTAGTCAATGGCATCCCGGTTTTTGCTAAGGGTGCCAACTGGATTCCGGCCGACATTTTCCCAACGCGCGTGACGGCCCCGCGCTACCGTCAGCTTCTGCAAGCCGCCAAAGATTGCCACATGAACATGATTCGGGTGTGGGGGGGCGGCATTTACGAGCAGGACGCCTTTTATGACACGTGCGATGAGCTTGGCTTGCTAGTCTGGCAGGATTTCATGTTTGCGTGCACCTTCTACCCCGGCGACGACGCATTTATGACCAATGTACGGGAGGAAGCACCCACCAGGTGCGGCGCCTGCGCGACCACGCCAGCCTGGCCTTGTGGGTCGGCAACAATGAAAACGAAATTGCCTGGCAAGACTGGGGAATTTCGGGGAAGCTTGGGGCGCACAAGAACGAAGTGTGGAGCAACTACTTGCAGCTATTCCGTGACCTGCTCCCAGCGGTGGTGCGGAAACAGGACCCCAGCCGCCTGTACTGGTCCTCAAGCCCCTCCGCCGATTTTGAGGACAAGGCCGGTTCCCAACGCAACGGCGACATGCACTACTGGGAAGTCTGGGCCGGTACGGCCCCGCTATCCGATTACGAAAAGCAGGTGCCGCGCTTTATGAGCGAGTATGGCTTCCAGTCTTTCCCCGAGCTAAAATCAGTGCAGCAATTTGCTTTGCCAGCCGACTACGACATTGCCTCCCCGGTGATGAAAGAACACCAGCGCAGCGCTGCCGGCAACCCGCGCCTGCTGGAATACCTGCGCCGTGATTACAAAGAGCCCAAGGACTTTGCCTCTTTTCTCTACGTAAGTCAAGTGCTTCAAGCTCAGGCTATTAAGATTGCCGCCGAACATCTGCGGCGCAACCGACCCCGCGTAATGGGTTCCCTCTACTGGCAGCTCGATGACTGCTGGGGCGTGGCCTCGTGGTCGAGTATCGACTACTACGGGCGGTGGAAGGCGCTGCAATACTATGCTAAGCGTTTTTATGAGCCGGTGCTAGTGAGCCCCCACGAAGAGGGCGACAACGTGCGCGTGTACGTGGTATCGGACCGCACAACGCTACGCCAGCTACCCTGCAAGTGCGCCTACTGGATGTTACGGGCCGCACGCTCTTCCGCCAGGCCACTACCTTGCAGGTACAGCCCTTGTCCAGCCAAGTTTACTTTGAGATTCCGCGCAAAAAGTTGCTGAAAGGCCATAACCAGAAGCAGGTTGTGCTAAGCTGTGCAGTGGAAGCCGATGGGAAAACGCTCTCGACAAACACGTACTACTTTGCCTCGCCCAAAGAGGCCGTACTGCCTCCATCTCAAGTGACAACGCAGTGGCGCCCACAGCCCGACGGCACGTACCAGGTAACCATGCACAGCAAAGCCCTGGCCCGGCAAGTTTACCTTTCTCTCGAAGACGGCAGCGACGGCTTCTTCACTGATAACTACTTCGACCTGCTGCCCGGCGAAACAAAGGTTGTTTCCTTTCGCAGCACGGCCCCTACCTCCGTAGCGGCGCTACAGCAGCGCTGGTCGTGCGGACCCTTGCCGATGCTTTCTAGTGAGTAGCGGGGGCCACCTGCTATCCTCTCCTTGGTATTTTCCCACCTTTCATTCTTCTTTCCTACTTCAGTTATGGCATCCCCATCTCCCGTTCTGACCAGCCGCTCAGCCTCCCCGACGGCGTCGTCTCAGCGCTATACATCGGCGCTGAGCGCCGTGACTACCCTGTTTTTTCTGTGGGGCTTCATCACCTGCCTGAATGACATTCTGATTCCCTACCTCAAGGCTATTTTCCAACTATCATTTGCCCAGGCCAACCTGATTAACCTGTGCTTCTTCGGGGCATACTTTCTGATGAGCATTCCCGCGGGCAAACTAGTAGCCCGATTTGGGTACAAGCGGGGCATGCTGCTAGGGTTTGTGGTAGCGGCCCTAGGGGCATTTCTGTTCTATCCGGCCGCGGCAGAGCGAGCCTACGGGCTGTTCTTAGGAGCGTTGTTTGTGCTGGCCTCGGGCATTACGTTGCTGCAAGTAGCCGCCAATCCGTACGTAGCCATCCTAGGCCCTCCGGCCTCCGCCTCATCGCGCCTGACACTCACGCAGGCGTTTAACTCCTTGGGTACCACCTTGGCGCCCCTGCTAGGTAGCGCGCTGATTTTGAGCCGACTGCCGAAGCTAGACACGCCAGCCGCGGCTGCGGCCATTGACATTCATGCCGTTCAGATTCCTTACCTCGTTATTGGTGGGGCCTTATTGCTTATCAGCTTACTGCTAAGTCAAATCCACCTGCCCACAATTGAGCCAGCGGTAGAGGAAAACGAGGTAGGTGCTCCTGCACGTAGCATCTGGCAGCAAAGCCACCTTGTACTGGGAGTAGTAGGCATTTTTGCTTACGTGGGGGCCGAAGTAGCCATTGGCTCGCACATTGTGAGCTACGTGGCCCTGCCCGATGTGCTTGGTCTCGACCCCAAAGCGGCCGGTGACCAGGTGACGTTCTACTGGGGCGCCGCCATGATTGGGCGCTTCGCCGGAGCCTACCTGCTCAACAAGTTTGCCCCAACGAAACTACTGGCAGTCAACGCCGTGGGGGCCGTGGTGCTGGTGCTCATTTCCATTAGCTCAACGGGTAGCGTGGCCATGTGGTCGTTGCTGGCGGTGGGCCTGATGAATTCGCTGATGTACCCTACCATTTTCACACTCGCCATGGCTGGCTTGGGTCGTCAGACAGAAGAAGGCTCCGGGCTGCTGTGCACGGCCATTGTGGGCGGAGCCATTGTACCCCTGTTGTTCGGCTTCATTGCCGACCACAGCAGCCTACGCATTGCTTTGCTACTGCCCGTCATCTGCTACGTGTACATCATGTGGTACGGGCTGCGGGGCAGCCGCCGTCGGGAGGCTATATAGTCATTGGATGTCCCTAAACCCCACGGCCCCATAGCAATTTGGCGTTGCTATGGGGCCGTGGCTTATGATGTTTGCTCTGGTCTGTTTGCTACACTTTAGGGTGACGGATATAGCAACCAACCATTGAGTAGAGCATTTTCCACGTTATCCTTCACCAGGTACGGCGGGTTGTGGAGTGGGGGTAGTGAGGGTAGCACCTATGCTAGCCAGTACAATAAAGGCTACGGCTAGCCATTGCCCCACGGTGAGCTGCTCACCTAAAAGTAGCCAGCCGGAAAGGGCTGCTGCTACGGGCTCTAGGCTCATTAGAATACTGAATGTGCGGGTTGGCAGGGTCTTCAAGGCCTGTATTTCCAGCGAAAAGGGTAGCACACTTGAAAACAAGGCTAAGCCACTTCCTAGCAAGAGCAAACCAGGCGTCAGGTGCAATAAGGTGCCGCTAGCTACCCCAAATGGTAGGACGGGCAGGGTAGCGAAAATCATTCCCACGGCCACTGCTACCGGCCCTGGCAACACGGCCGCCGTGCGCTGCCCGAGCACGATGTACACCGCCCAGCACGCCCCGGCCGCCAGGGCAAATCCCATTCCTATTAAGTCGATGCCCGCGCCCGACCACGGGGCAATGAGAGCAATACCGGCGCCTGCCAGCAGTACCCATATCACATCTACCCAGCGCCGAGACCCGGTTAACGCCAACGCCAGCGGACCCACGAACTCCAGTGTCACGGCCAAGCCGAGGGGTATGCGGCTCAGGGCGCAGTAGAACAGAAAGTTCATGGCGCCCAGCGCCAACCCGTATGGTATTACTGCCCGCCACTGCTCGGGCCGGAGCTGCCCTAACCGGGGCCGTACCACGCCAGCAGCACCACCGCCGACAAGCCAATGCGCAGGCTAGTGGTTCCTGCGGCCCCTAGCACCGGGAATAACTGCTTGGC
>NZ_JZIR02000151.1:0-584 GCF_000961955.2 Hymenobacter sp. AT01-02 | reverse complement strand
TAACACTCGGGGCCTTGAGTGTTGCGAAACACCTAGAAGGCATCAAGCGCCATCCTACTATCGAAGACCAAGTGGTTATTTATGCCGGAGCTACTATTTTGGGTGGTAATACCGTCGTAGGTAGCCATAGTATAATTGGCGGCAATGTGTGGCTTACGGAAAGCGTACCGTCGCACTCGCGCGTATACCACCGGGCCCAAATTCACGTCACTCGTTCCCAAGACCCGAGCGAAGAAATTACGTTTTCTATCTAACTACTTTTGAGCAGCTCCATTGCCATGTTGCTTTCTGCATGCTCACCTGCAGCCTCTCACTCTCACCTCCTAATAGTCAACAATGAAAGCCAACTCCATTCTGGAAACCATTGGCAATACGCCTTTGCTACGCCTAAACCGCCTTTTTGCCCAACGTCCAGACGTAGAAGTGTGGATAAAGCTGGAGCGGGCCAACCCTGGCGGCAGCATCAAAGACCGTATTGCCCTGAGCATGATTGAGCAGGCTGAACAGGACGGTATCCTCACCCCTGACAGCCTCATTGTAGAGCCTACTTCTGGTAACACTGGCGTAGGGCTGGCCATGGTAGC
>NZ_JZIR02000150.1:0-1118 GCF_000961955.2 Hymenobacter sp. AT01-02 | reverse complement strand
CCCCCTGCTTTCCCTACGAAAGTTGCGTCCCATATGATGAAGTCCTAACTTTAGTTTCCTACGTACCGAGAGTGGTAGTTGGAAGAGTAGTTCGCATATCCGCTAGGACACCCGTATATTTGAGATAATGGAATATACAAGTGCTTCTCGGCGAGCTGAGCAGTTAGCTGCTTTCGGACGCCTTCTTGATGTGTTGGACCGCCTCCGGGCCGAATGCCCCTGGGACCGAAAACAGACTATGGAGAGCTTGCGCCACCTCACCATAGAAGAAACCTACGAACTCAGTGATGCTATTCTGCGCAAGGACCTACCAGACGTTCAGAAGGAACTAGGCGATGTGATGTTACATCTAACCTTCTACGCTAAGATAGCAAGCGAGCAGGGCGCTTTTGATATTGCGGATGCGTTGAACGCTCAGTGTGAAAAGCTAATCTTCCGCCATCCTCACATTTATAGCGATGTAAAAGCTGAAACCGAGGATGACGTAAAGCGCAATTGGGAACAACTAAAGCTTCGTGAAAAGGGTACTACGTCCGTATTAGGCGGGGTCCCCGTTTCCTTACCCGCTTTAGTTAAAGCGATGCGCGTGCAAGAGAAAGCACGTGGCGCAGGCTTTGACTGGGAAAAGCCCGAACAAGTCTGGGAAAAGGTACAAGAGGAACTAGAAGAGTTCCGAGTTGAGTTTGCGGTTCAGGAACCCAACCAAATTGAGCAGGAGCGCGCCACCGCCGAGTTCGGAGACCTACTGTTTTCACTGGTCAATTTTGCTCGTCACGCCGGTATCAACCCGGAAGAAGCACTCGAAAGAACCAACCGAAAGTTTATCCAACGTTTTCAATACTTGGAAACTGCATCTGCACAGGATGGTCATCGTCTTCAGGATTTATCCCTCGCTCAAATGGACCAATACTGGGAAGAAGCCAAATCAATCCAAGTTTCGTCTGAGTCCTCAAACAGCGAGAAATAGCCTTTTTAAAGGACTCGAATTGGTTTAAAGCGTTTAAAGCCATTTTTCATTTGGCGGCACACAGGTTTTTACTTAGGTTTGCCAAGGCTAGCCCCACTTTTGGAACAGGCCCCGCGCACGAGCAGACCCACGTTATTTATGGCCTACCAGC
>NZ_JZIR02000015.1:0-132000 GCF_000961955.2 Hymenobacter sp. AT01-02 | reverse complement strand
AGCATGTTGCCTCGTAGAATACAACTTATTAGCAGGTGGTTTAAGCTACGGGCAGGATTTCATTATATTTATTTAATATATAATTAAACTTATTATTTATATAACTATTATATTCATATCAGAATCGCGCGCTCGGCTTTTGTGGTTGGGGTTGACTACTACACACCTAGTACTACCCATCGATTAGTAACGTACATCCTTACGTGGTCCAACTATGTATGCCCTCTCTGGTTCCGTACTCGTGGTGGCGCTGCCAACGCTGCATCGGCAAGGCCTTCTTACCATGCTTAGTGAGGTGTGGCCGGGCTTAGATGTGGTTGTGCAAACCGATCCTGCTGCCATTCCAGCCCTACTTTATCAGCATTCGTACGCTGTAGTCGTGTTGGATTGCGCTTTATTCACGGACTCCGTTGCCTCCTTTCTGCGCCGCTTGCAAGCCATCCGTAGCGCCCAGCCGGTGTTGCTGCTCACCAGCAACCGTCTACCGCCCGATTTACGCTTGTTTCTGGCCGAGCGGTCGGCTACGCACGCGTGGCTGCCGCGCCACGCAGCACCGGCCACGGTGGCCGCGCTGTTTCGCCAGTATGTATCCGCGGTGGCAGACCAACCGAGCCCTTCTCCATCCGCTCCCCGCAACTTGCTAACGCCTACCCCTTTCAGCCGACGGGAACTGGATGTGCTGCGGCTAGTGGTAAATGACCATTGCAACCAGGAAATAGCCGACCACTTGTGCGTAAGCGTGCGCACCGTGGAAAGCCACCGACGGGCCTTGCTTCAAAAAGCTGGTGTTCGTACGCTGGTGGGGTTGGTGGTGCAGGCCATGCGCCAGGGCTGGGTAGCGTCGTGCTCAGTACCGTGTGCGCTGATGCCGTTCTTATTGGCTGACCGTGCGCTACGGACGGCGGCAACGCGGCAGCAGGTGGGCACCGTCCCCTATGGCAGGATGCCAGTCCGCTGCGCACGAAAGTTTTCGCGGCGGGGCTGCCAGGCGGGCACCGCTGGCAAGCGCACGGGTTGGCCCTCAAAACGCTGAATACCATGCTCGGCACCGGCCAGCTCCGCGAAGCCATCAGCAATGCGCACCCGGAAGTCGTCATCTACCCACAACAGCTTACGGTCGAAGGCGCGGTGCAGGGTAGGCGTAAGAGCGAAGCCATTGGGCAGCGTATCATCGTGGCTGAGAGCCCAGGGCACAATGTGACAAGCATCCAGCAGCGGAGCCACCGCGCCGCGCGTGCTCAAAAGTTTCAGCCCCGAAATGGCGCAAGTATAGTCGTAGGCTTCCAGTACCAGCCGCTTAAAGAGGCCACTGCGCACGACAGTATCAAGCTCATCGGTGGCGGCCACGTGGGTGCGGTATATGGCGGCGGGCTCCTCCAGTATCTGCCGCCGAATGACAGCCAATGCCTGTGGGCCGGCCGCGGGCTGGTAGCGAAAGCGCGTCTGCGGGAAATAGCGCAGCAGTAAGGCTTGGCGCAATTCAGTGCGCGCCACCGGGTCTTGCACCAGCGCCCACAGTGCGGGGTCGAGGGCCGCGTGGTCGATGGTTTCGCGAAGGCTGCGAAAGCTCTTAACCGAGCGGGACGCCGTGAGCAACAGCTCCATACCCGGTTGAGTGTGCAGGTGCCAGAACCCGTCGCCGGTGAGGTGGTAGAAAGGCAGGGAAAAATCGTTGGCGCGAAACAGGGCCGATGTGCTTAAGTCGCGACAGAGGCTGCGAAAAGCCGCCAGCAGCTCCGGAGTAATATAAATTCGATTGTCTAGGATAGAGCCGTCTTCTACTCCATCGAGGACGGCCAGCAGCAAGGCAGGCTTGTAAGGCGCCTCGCCGTGCTGACGGCTGCGGGCTACGCGTAGCTTCTGAAAGCGACGACGATATTGGTCGAGGTGGAGCATGAGGGCCGCAAGGTAGCGAGGCTGTTGTTTTCAGAAGCTTGCTCTCGCAGTAGCCTTTTACCTATGGAGCCGCTACCTTCCGCCCCGGCCGCTACCCGAGGCTACTGGTTGTACCTCGCGCTCGGCCACCACCTACCCGCATAGTTGCGCGCTGGCTTGTTTCGGACAGGTGCCGCTGAGCTTGCCTGGTTCTGTAATGGCGGCCAGTTGTTTCACCATAGTTACCCTACTTTCTCCTGATGCACGAAAGCACCCTGCACGGAAATATTTTGCTGGTTTTGGGGCTGTTGTTTGCCATGTTGCTCCTGGTCATGCTGGGGCAGAAAATGCGCATCTCCTACCCTATTTTCTTGGTGCTGGCGGGCCTGGCACTCAGCTTCATACCGGGTTTGCCGGCCATTACCATCGACCCCAATTTAATCTTTCTCATCTTCCTGCCGCCCCTGCTGTACCAAGCAGCTTGGGAAACCTCCTGGCAGGATTTCTGGCGGTGGAAGCGCCCCATCGGGTTGCTGGCCTTCGGGCTCGTGTTCTTCACGTCCAGCATTGTGGCCTACGTATCTCGGTCCATGATTCCGAGCTTCACGCTGCCGCTGGGGTTCCTGCTGGGCGGCATCATCTCCCCGCCCGATGCTGTAGCTGCTACCTCAGTGCTGAAAGGTGTGAAAGTGCCGCGGCGCGTGACAAGCATCCTAGAAGGAGAAAGCCTGATCAATGATGCCAGCAGCCTTATTGTGTTTCGGTTTGCGCTGGCCGCTGTGGTTTCGGGCACGTTTGTTTGGCACGAGGCAGCTACCAGCTTTGTGCTGGTTAGCGGAATGGGTATTGTGGTGGGGCTGGTGGTATCCCATGTATTTTACCTGATTCACCGTTACCTGCCCACTACGCCCAGCATCAACACGGTGCTCACGTTCATTGCCCCGTACGGGATGTACCTCCTGGCCGAGGAGTTTCACTTCTCGGGAGTGCTGGCCGTAGTAAGCGGTGGGCTTTTGTTGTCCTTCCGCTCCCACCGCGTATTCGATGCCGACACGCGTTTGCAAGCCAACAGCGTGTGGGCCAGCGTGGGTTTTGCCCTCAATGGCCTGGTGTTTATCTTGATTGGCTTGGAGCTACCCGTGGTGGTAGGCGGGCTGGGCAGCTACTCACTTCGGGAAGCCATTTCTTATGGCCTCATCATCAGCGGCATCGTCATTCTGATTCGGTTGCTGTGGATGTTTCCGGCGGCCTTCGTACCACGCTTACTCAGCCACAGCATCCGAACTGGTGAAACCAGCCCCGGCTGGCAGGGCCCTTTAATTATCGGGTGGGCCGGGATGCGGGGCGTTGTGTCCTTGGCCTCGGCTTTGTCGGTGCCGCTACTGCTCAGCAATGGGCAAGCCTTTCCGCAACGTAATCTTATCTTGTTCATCACGTTTGTGGTGATACTCATCACGCTGGTTTTTCAGGGCTTGACTTTACCGGCGCTTATCCGTTTCACCGGGGTAGCAGAACTAGAGGAGCGCATCCCGCCCGAGGAACAGGAAGCGGGCATTCGGCTGCGCCTACGGCGGGTAGCCCTCTCGCACATGGCCCAGCACTACGCGGACGATTTGCAACAGAATGAGTTGATCAGGGCCTTACAGCAGCGCATGCAGGCGGAGGCCCAGCGCACCGGCAACTTGCTCGAAGCCCTCGACTACGATGAGTCGAAGCGCCAGGCCTTGCAGCGCTACCACCAAGTGCTGCTCGATGTGCTGCACGTGCAGCGGGAAGAACTGTTTGTGCTACGCCACGAAGATGAGTTTGAAGAAGAAATGCTGCGCCATCAGGAAGCCCAGCTAGACCTCGACGAAGCCAAGATCAGCCACATGCCGCACTAAACTGCATCTCCCTGAAAGTCTGCCGAATACAGCTTTGCATTCACTTTTATCTTCAACCCCGACTATAACGCTACCCCCCTTCTGCACCGTAGACCAAGCCAACTTTTTGCTCTACGTATGTCTACTCCCCTCCATCAGTTACCGGCGCACGCTGCCCATTCGCGTACCCTTATCCACGTAGTCGTTGAAACGCCCCGGGGCGAACGTAACAAAGTAGCGTTTGAACCCGAGCTAGGTGTGTTTATGCTGAAGGGGGTGCTACCGGAAGGCCACACCTTTCCCTACGATTTCGGCTTTGTGCCTCTACCCTAGCGGAAGACGGCGACCCACTCGATGTTCTGCTCCTGCTGGATGCTCCCACTTTCGCGGGTTGCGTGGTGGAAGCTCGCCTGATTGGTGCGCTTGAGATTGAGCAGCGCGAAGACGATGGCTCCATTGTGCGCAACGACCGGCTGTTAGCCGTGGCTGCTAATGCCCGCTTGCACAAAGGCATTCACGAAATCACGGACCTTTCCGGCGAAATGCTCCACGAAATCGAGCACTTTTTCAGCTCCTACAACTCCGTAAAAGGCGGCGAGATTAAAGTACTTCACCGCGTAGGCTCAAAAAAGGCCCATACTTTGTTGGCGCAAGCTTTGGTTTAAGCACCAACAAGCCATGAAAAAGCGGGTCCTACCTCACTCAAGGTGAAGTAGGACCCGCTTTTTCATGGCAGAGCTAGCAAAAGAACCAATTACTACCCCAGGCTGCGGTACCGAACCCGCTTGGGTTCCACGTCGCCGAGGCGCTTTTTCTTGGCTTCCTCGTAGTCGGAGAAGTTACCCTCGAACCACACTACCTGCGAGTCGCCCTCGAAGGCTAGGATGTGGGTAGCCAGACGGTCCAGGAACCACCGGTCGTGGCTGATGATTACGGCGCAGCCGGCGAAGTTCTCCAGAGCATCTTCCAGGGCCCGGATGGCATTCACGTCTAGGTCGTTGGTAGGTTCGTCGAGCAGGAGCAGGTTGGCCCCTTGCTTGAGGGTAGTAGCTAGGTGCACGCGGTTCCGTTCGCCACCTGACAGGCTGCCTACTTTCTTCTCCTGGTCGCCGCCGCGGAAGTTGAAGTTGCTCACGAAGGCACGGGAGTTTACCTGCCGGCCCGCGAGCAGCATAGTCTCCGTGCCGCCTGAAATCGTTTCGAACACCGACTTGTTGGGTTCCAACGTGTCGTGTTGCTGGTCTACGTAGGCGGTTTGCACCGTGGGGCCAACCACGAATGTGCCGGCGTCGGGCTGCAACTGGTCGGTGATGAGGCGGAACAGGGTAGTCTTGCCCGCGCCGTTTGGCCCAATGATGCCCACAATGCCACCCTGGGGCAGGTTGAACGACAGGTTCTCAAACAGCAGCTTGTCGCCAAACGCCTTGGTCAAGCCTTCGGCTTCGATTACCTGAGCTCCCAGGCGCGGACCGTCCGGAATAAATAGTTCTAGTTTCTGCTCCTTCTCCTTGGCGTCCTCGTTCACCATCTTATCGTAGCCGGCAAGGCGGGCCTTGCTCTTGGCCTGACGAGCCTTGGGCGCCATGCGCACCCATTCCAGCTCGCGCTGTAGGGTTTTCTGGCGCTTACTCTCGGTTTTCTCTTCCTGAGCCAAGCGGCTGGCTTTCTGCTCCAACCACGAAGAATAGTTGCCCTTCCACGGAATACCTTCACCGCGGTCCAGCTCCAGAATCCAGCCGGCCACGTTGTCGAGAAAATACCGGTCGTGGGTTACGGCAATGACGGTGCCTTTGTACTGTTGCAAGTGTTGCTCCAGCCACAGCACGCTCTCGGCGTCGAGGTGGTTGGTTGGTTCGTCCAGCAGCAACACGTCGGGCTCTTGCAGCAACAGGCGGCACAGGGCTACGCGGCGCTTCTCCCCCCCGGAGAGGTTGCCAATAATGGCATCTGGGGCGGGGGTGCGCAGGGCGTCCATGGCACGCTCCAGCTTGCTGTCGAGGTTCCAAGCATCGAGCTGGTCGAGGCGCTCCTGCACGGTGCCTTGGCGCTCCAGCAGCTTGTCGAAGTCGGCATCCTCAGCCCCGAAGGCCTCGTTAATTTCGTCGAATTCTTTGAGCAGCGCTACGGTTTCGGCAGTGCCTTCCTGCACTACTTCCAACACGGTTTTGGCAGGATCAAGCTGGGGCTCCTGCTCCAGGTAGCCCACGGTATAGCCCGGAGACCATACCACGTCGCCCTGAATTTGCTTGTCAACGCCAGCAATGATCTTCAGCAACGAAGACTTACCCGAGCCGTTAAGACCGAGCACGCCAATCTTGGCGCCGTAGAAAAACGAGAGGTAGATGTTTTTGAGAACCTGCTTCTGAGGGGGGTAAATCTTACTTACCCTCTCCATCGAGAAAATAATGGTAGGTTGGTCGCTCATATGAAGGATGTACTAGCGTGCGAAAGACATGTAAAAGCCGATGAAAAGTCGGGCCGTGGCCGATTTATGAAGTTGTGTAGCCCAATTTGCTTCCTATTTTGCGGATGTAAATTCTACTACTACTCAACCGAAAAACGATAAGAGGTATTCGCTCCTACCTGTATCTTGGGTCCTGATGATAACCGCGTTGGCTTTCTGTGCGTAGCCTCACAGTGCTATAACGGCAGTTTTGCAAACGAAACGGGAGCTTCCGTCTGCTAAGCTGTTGGCCAAAGGTAGGCAGCACTGTGAAAGAATCCACGACCGCCCACGACTGAGGAATTTGTCGACAAACCGTAAACTTGTACACCCTTTTGGCTTAACCTCCGACCTTTCCACCTATTCGCTCCCCTCTATCTGATTATGGAACAACACGACCACCTGCTGGCCGAAGCCCGTCGATACGGCTACATCGAGGGCGACCAGGTGTGGCTTCGTCCACTACTAGACCTACCGGCCCGTCAGGTCGGCCAAGTCAAAGAATCGGCTGATGCCTCGCTGGTATACTTCGCCCAGCGCTTCGGGCTCTTTCGCACTAAAGTGGAAGACCTTCTCCAGAAGATTGAGGAATCTGAAAACAAAGGCTCTTTCCTCATGAAAGCCCTGCACCTCAAGGAGCAGGTAGCAAGCTATGATGCCCTGGGTGACTTTGAAGGCCTACACCGCCGCCTTACGGAGGCCGAGGAGGGCATTAAGGTTACTATCGGCCGCAACCGCGAGAAAAATCTGGCCACCAAGATCAGCCTAATTCAGGAAGTAGAGGCGCTAGCCGATACCATTGACTGGCAGGCCGGCAGCGAAAAGATCAAGGACTTGCGCCAGGGCTGGATAAAAACCGGCCCCGTAGAGAAGCACCTCATCGACGAGTTGGAAGCACGCTTTCAGGCGGCCGTAGATACGTTCTTTGCGCATAAAAAGGAGTTCCTGGCCGAGAAGAAGGCCATGACCAACCGCGTATACGACCGGTACAAAGAGCTCATTCACAAGTCAGAGGCCCTGCAAAACTCAAACGAGTTTGAGGAAACTACCCGCAAGCTGAAACAACTTCAGCAGGAGTGGAAGGAAATTGATGGCTCTCTCCCCCGCAAGCAGGCCAACGACCTGTGGACACGTTTCCGCGCCGCCCACAACCACTTCTTTGAGCGCCTGAAAGTGCACATCGAAAGCAAGCGTGCTGAGCAGCAAACCGCCTCCCCTGGCGAAGATAACCTCAGCCGCAAGCGGGCCCTAGTAGCCGAAGCTCAAGCCCTGCTAAAGCGTCCCATGTCGGAGGCCGTGTCGCGGGCTAAGGAGCTGCAAGCTGCTTGGAAGAAAGTGGGTCCCGTACGCGGCGAAGAATCAGACCGCGTGTGGGAACAGTTCATTTTGGCGTGCGATAAGGTATTCGAATTAAGTGCCTTGGAGCACTACATTCGTAAGCGCCAACCTGGTGCTGAGCCCGGCACGCCCCAAGATCAGACTAACCAGCGCATTCTGGCGCTACGCGACTTCATCAAGCACGACCGCCAAGAGCAGGAGGTGCTGGAAGAGAACTTGGGCAAGCTCAACGACTCACTTGGCAACGACGCATTCCGAACCATGCTGCAAGGGAAGATTCGCGCTTTCGAGCGGAAAATTCGCACCAAAAACGACCTAATTGAGATGCTACGCCAGCGCTTGGCTAGCTAACCCAACTTTCGGCTACGTTTTACGTTGTCGTTTTCCGAAGCAACCCTGCACCTGTAACGGTGTCAGGCCTCATACACCGGCCGGATATTTGCGGCCGCCCACTTTTTGCCAACCTTTTTTTAGTAGCACACACGACTATGTACTGGACCCTAGAACTTGCTTCGTATCTGGAAGATGCGCCCTGGCCTGCCACCAAGGATGAGCTCATTGATTATTCCATCCGCTCGGGCGCTCCGATGGAGGTAGTAGAAAACCTGCAGGCTCTGGAAGACGACGGCCAGCCTTACGAGAACATTGAAGAAGTATGGCCGGACTACCCGACCAAGGAAGACTTCATGTTCAACGAGGACGAGTACTAGTACTGAATACTTGGCCTATAGAGCATACGCAGCACAATGAGTTCCCAGCAGAACACTGTAGATGCCGGGGCTCATTCCCGCGAATTCTCTAGCGCTCAAGCTTCTTTAGCAATAGACAACCTGATTGCGGGGTACGGACAGCGCGTCCTGCTCCGCAATTTGTGTTTTACAGTACCCGAGTCGGCCTTTGTTGCCATTGTGGGACATAATGGTAGCGGCAAAACCACACTGTTTCGTGCCCTTACGGGCCAACTGGCTTATCAAGGTACGGCGCACGTGCACGGGCAAGACTTGCGCCAAGTGCACCGTCCCGCTGCCAGTGGCTTGCTAGCTCACTTACCTCAACGTGGCAGTGTAGGGTTCTCCATATCGGTGCGGGAGCTAGTTGTGATGGGCCGCTTCCGCCACCATCGTTTCTTGAGCTCATATTCAACTCAAGATTATGCCCTGGCTGATGCGGCACTAACACAAGTAGGGGCGGTTCACTTAGCTAACCGTGACTTTACACAGCTTTCGGGTGGGGAACAGCAGCTTGTGTGGCTGGCCCAGCTTAGCTTGCAAGATGCAGCTCTTTATCTGCTTGACGAGCCCACCCAGCAGCTTGATGTGTACTACCGCCGCCGCGTATTCGACCTACTACAGGCCTGGGTCACGCAGCAGCACAGAACCATTTTGTGCATCACCCACGACCTTGATAACCTACCTGCGTTGCGGGGCTACCTCTTGAATTTATCGGCTCCTACGCCTACCCTACTGCCCCTCACTGCCGCAACCGTGCAAGAGGCCAAGACCTACTTGGAAAGCGAAGACAGCCTAACGGTAGTATAGCGGGGCAGGCTTGGTAAGAAAGCGTAGCAGTGCGTTTTGCTACTTCCCACGCTGCCCAGGCCGGCCGCGCAGCAGATGCCCAATGGAACGTAGGAAGGGCCAGGGTGTCACGGAGTTCATTACCTGCAAATTCTCCCAAGGCGAGGTGCGCTCATCCAAGAAATCAAAGATGCGCTCCACCGAATTGCGTCGAAATAGCTCCGTAAAGATGGCCCGGGTTTGCTCACCGTTCCGCTGCATAATGTCAAGCAGCAGCGTATCAAAAACGTGAAACTGCCACTTGTCGCCGGTAAGATCCTGCGGAGGCTTGCCGGCAGATGCTAGCGCCGCCACCAGCCGCGCCGAGTGGGCCTGGATGCGCTTAAAAGCATACCCTGTGCTAGGTTTAGCCCGACCCGCCCGCGTACCCAGGTTAATAATGCCAGGGCCTGCTCCTGCTGGCAAGGATGATCGGTCATGGGAATAGCGCCTACTTCCTCCGCTTCAATGCGGAAGTGCCCTACTCCTAGCGTGGTATGCAAGTAGTCGCGCATGGCGGCTTCGTATTCTGGCTTGGGCAGCGTAGTGCCAGAAAATAGCGTGTACTCTACCAAGGCTTTGCGTGGCTGAATGGTAGCACATACATAAACCTAGCCTCCTGGTGCTGCTCGCCCCGAAAGTCCATGAATTCTACCGTGGTGGGGTCGAATACATCCTGGTCGGTTTCTACCTCCCAGCCCACAAAATGCTGAAGTAGGTAGCGGTGCTTGCCGGGGTTCTGTTGTATCTGCGGGGGGCGGCTATCAAAGGCGTAGCGGGCCGTAAATTCCCCTGCTGAGGTGGTGGCTTGTACCCCTCCGCTGGCCGCGGCTTGCACCTGATGCACAGTAGCGGTACACCATGTAAACTGAGGCTGGCTGGCCAAGGCCTCCCGGACGTGTGTGTAGAAGTCGAGGCCCCGAATCATTTTGTACTGGTGGCGCGCCAGGGGAAACACTTGCTCAAACCAAGGGCTGCGAAAGGCTATTTTCTGCCACTCGTGCTTAACTATAGAATCAAATAACGTAGGTTCATCCGTCCAAAACGACCACGTCCGGTCATTTTGGTCTTTTGCCTCGGGCTCCACTAGCAGCACCCGTTTCTGTGCCAACCGTGGCTCTTGGCTGATATGGTACGCCAGGCTCAAGCCCGCTGCTCCGCCTCCTATAATGAGGTAGTCATAATCACGTACGGTGGCAGAAGTAAGCATACAGGAGGCAGTAAGTCAGACGAAGATAGGGGCAAATAAAAAGCCGGACGTAACCGTCCGGCTTCCTACCTACTATGATATATACGGCCAACAGCCGCGCTTAGAAGTTTGGCGAGAGCAAGTACTTGGAGTAGAATTCATCAATGATTTTCACCGCGTCCGCCGCGTTATCCACAATCTGCACCAGATGCATGTCCTCAGGAGAGATATTGTGCTCCTCGTGCAGCATCACATCTTCAATCCATTTGAACAGGCCGTTCCAATAGGCTGAGCCCACCAATACAATGGGGAAGCGGCCAATCTTCTTGGTCTGAATCAGGGTAATAGCTTCGAATAGCTCGTCGAGAGTGCCGAAGCCGCCCGGCATACCAATGAAGCCCTGGGCGTACTTTACAAACATCACCTTCCGGACAAAGAAGTAGTCAAAGTTAATAACCTTGTCTGGGTCAATGTAAATGTTGTGAAACTGCTCAAAGGGAAGCTCAATGTTCAATCCTACCGACTTGCCTCCTTCGGAGCGGGCCCCTTTGTTACCGGCTTCCATGATGCCGGGGCCGCCGCCCGTAATAACGCCGTAGCCGTGGCGTACCAACTTAGCCGCAATTTCTTCGGCCATCTGATAGTAGGGGTTTTCTGGCTTCGTGCGGGCCGAGCCAAAGATGGAAACGCACGGGCCGATCTTGGTCATCTTCTCGAAGCCCTCTACGAACTCGGCCATTACTTTAAAGATCTGCCAAGAGTCGGCAATCTTTATTTCATTCCAGTCTTTATCTACGAACGCCTTGCGAATGCGCTGCTCATCGTCTAGCTGTACGGTACGTTCACCGTGCGTTTGCTCACGAATATCACTGATAGTCTTTACTTTATTATCGTTGACATCGGGTTGAACGATAGTCTGCCCGCTGCCGGCATTTAGGGCTTGGTCGGCCGCTTTGGTGCGGCTGGTTTTTTTAAGCTTTGACATACACTACGCTGGAAAAGAGGTGGCACGGGCGGCCAGTAGCACAGGGCCACTGGAGATGTGGGATAACCCAGGCCAGGGTACAAGAATTAAGAAAAGGGCAAAAAGAAGGCCGCCCACGGAAGGAAGGCGACCAAAAATAGCGGGCGGCAAGTTAACAATTTGTTAATATCAGCCTAATTGATGTGGCTAAATTGTTACTGCTTTCGCCCGCTCGCCTAAATGGATTTATTGAGCCCGAATGGCAATAACCGGGTCGAGATTGGAAGCTAGCACTGCCGGAATAATGCCCGCCAATACCCCAATGACAACCGATACGGTAAGCCCCAAGGAGATATTACTGGCAGTGAGGAACAGGGGTAGAGCGTCCTGAGGGATAAGCGTAATTAGGAATACGAGTAAGATACCCGTTGCGCCACCCAGCAAACACAAAAACACAGCCTCGAATAAAAACTGGAATAGGATGAAGTAGTTTTTGGCGCCTAACGACTTCTGAATCCCAATGATGTTGGTGCGCTCCTTCACCGACACAAACATGATGTTGGCGATACCAAAGCCCCCAACCAGCATAGCAAAGGACCCAATAACGGCACCCGCAATGCCAATTACAGAAAACAGCTGGGTAATAGCGTTGGCCAGCATCTCCGGCCGATTCAGGGCAAAATTGTCTTCGTCGCGGGGCTGCAAGCCGCGAATGTTGCGCATGGTGCCCTTCAGTTCATATTCCAAGTCCAGCAAACCGGGGTCCTCATCCGTTCCTTTCACGGCAATGGTAGGCGCTACGCCGCCCATCCCATTGGTGCTTAGCGCGAACATCTTGGTGAACATTCCGAAGGGAATCAGGCAGTTCGTGTCGTTGCTGGGGGTGTCCAGCAGCTTCTTTCCCTCCTTTTCCATCACCCCTATCACCACAAACTTCTGCCCCCGCGTTTTGAACTCTTGGCCCAACGCCGACCGACCAGGAAATAAGTTCTCGGCAATGGTAGCACCAATAATGGCCACGTTGCGCGCGGCATCTACTTCCTGCTGGGTAAAGTAGCGCCCTTCCACCACGGGCACGTCCGACACCTGCCGATAATCAAAGCTGGCCCCTTGCAGATTACAGCTTTCCATGCTGTTGGTTCCTGCCCGAAACAAATTGCCGCTGGTACTGGCAAAAATGGCAATTCCCTTGTTGTTGGGGCCTAAGCTGCGCTGCAGTTCCCGAAACTCACGCACCGTGGGCACTGGCCGTTTAAAGTATTTCCACCAGGCAAAATTTCGGTCAAATACCCAGGGCCACTTGTTTACGTAAATCACCTTATCGCCCACGAAAGTCATACTCTGCCGAATATTGGCTTCGAGCGAATCGACCACGGTGAATACGGCAATAATGGCAAAGATACCCACCGTGACGCCCAGTAGAGAGAGAATGGTGCGTAGCAGGTTTGATTTCAGGGCTTGCCACGCAAAGCGGAAACTCTCCAAAGTGAGACGCAGAGCTTTCATGCAGAAACGGAGGTTCAGCTGGACGTGGGAAGGGCAATAAGCAGATTTCGGGCGAAAAGTAACGATTATTCCGACGCTAATCAGTACTTTTGCGGCTCAATTTTTTCATTAGGTTCCCCACCTATTGCCTTATCTGGCCTATGAAACTGACCGAGTTCAAATTTGACCTGCCTGAAAACCTGCTGGCGCAGCACCCGGCCAAAAACCGTGACGAGTCTCGTCTGATGGTACTGCACCGCGACAGCGGCAAGATTGAGCACCGTGTATTCAAGGATATCATCGAGTACTTCGGCGACGGCGACGTATTCGTGGTGAACGATACCAAAGTATTCCCAGCCCGCCTCTACGGCAACAAAGAGAAAACGGGAGCTCAGATCGAAGTGTTTTTGCTTCGTGAGCTGAACAAGGAGATTCACCTCTGGGACGTGTTGGTAGACCCAGCCCGTAAAATCCGGGTAGGCAACAAGCTTTACTTCGGCGAATCGGATATGGTAGCCGAGGTGATTGATAACACCACGTCGCGCGGGCGCACCATCAAGTTTCTATTTGATGGCTCCGATGAGGAGTTCTACAAGGCCCTGCACGACTTAGGCGAAACCCCCATTCCAAAGGAATTTATTCCGCGTGAAACGGAAGCTGCCGACAAGGAACGTTACCAGACCATCTACGCTAAGCACACGGGTGCAGTAGCAGCCCCATCGGCGGGCTTGCACTTCACCCGCGAAGTAATGAAGCGCCTGGAAATCAAAGGTGTAGACGTTGTCCCGGTAACCCTACACGTAGGCTTGGGTACGTTCCGCCCCGTTGACGTGGAAGACCTGACCAAGCATAAGATGGACTCCGAGAACTTCATCGTACCAGCCGATTCGGCTACGGTGGTAAACCGGGCCTTGGATGCCAAGAAGCGGGTATGTGCCGTGGGTACTACCTCCATGCGCGCCATGGAGTCGTCGGTATCGGCGCACTCTCGCCTGAAGCCAACTGAGGGCTGGACAGATCGGTTTATCTTCCCTCCGTATGACTTCAAAATCGCCAACGCGCTGCTGACCAACTTCCATACCCCGGAAAGCACGCTGATGATGATGGCCGCTGCCTTTGCTGGCTACGAGCTTCTAATTGAAGCGTACCAAACGGCTATTAAAGAGAAGTATAAGTTTTTCAGCTATGGCGACGCCATGCTGATTCTCTAAACCGAGCACATAACTGTCAGGCAGCACAGCATCCGCCTTACTAGTTTGCCTAAAAATAAAGGCCCAGCCGTTTCTAACGGCCGGGCCTTTATTTTTACCCAGAACTGTTCATCAACTCTTATTTCTTGCTTGGCTTTGTCATCTGCTGCCGCTTCCGCTCCCACTCAAACTCCACGCTTTGCTATCCTAGTGGCTGGCGGCAGCGGAACCCGCATGGGAGCCGACCGTCCCAAGCAGTTCTTAGAACTGCGGGGTGAGCCAGTGCTACTGCACACACTACGGCGTTTTTCGGAGGCAGCATTAGGAGTGCAAGAGTGCATAGTGGTGCTGCCGGCGGCGCAGTTTGAGACGTGGCAACAACTATGCACCCTGCATCACATCAAGCTTCCGCACACGGTAGTAGCCGGAGGCGAGTCGCGCTGGGCGTCCGTGCGAAATGGCCTAGCCCACCTCAACGCACAACCGGCCGGCATCATAGCAGTGCATGATGGCGTGCGCCCACTTACTCCACTAAGCGTTATTGAAGCTACCTATGCGGCGGCGGCGGTACATGGCGCTGCCATTGCAGCCGTCACGCCTAAAGACTCGGTGCGAGGCTTAAGCAAAGAAGGCTCCTACGCGCTCGACCGCTCACGCTTGCGCTTGGTGCAAACGCCCCAGTGCTTTGAATTGGGCCTGTTGCGTCGGGCCTACCAGCTGCCAGAGTTGTCTACCTTCACCGATGATGCTAGCGTTGTGGAGGACTTGCACTCCATTCACATAGTACCCGGCGACTACCGCAACCTAAAGATCACCACGCCCGAGGACTTGTTGCTAGCAGAGGCACTACTGGGTTAGTGCGGATAAATGACCTGGTATTTTCTATAGCTAACTAAATATCAGATAGCTTATTAGGTTACAAAAGACAGGGAGCTAAAGTGCCCCTCATCTGGAAGCAAGCTCCAGGGCGGGAATGTCGTAGGCTACCAATGGCGGTTATCTGAGAACTGCTGTATTTCCAACTGGCAATCTCAACTCCGCCTACGAGGGGCCGTATAGCCTGCAATACCTCTCATTTGCAGCTAATACCCCGCCTCTATGACCCTCTTTCGCCGCTTTTCTGCTGTTACCCTACTGCCGCTCCTGGTTGCCTGCTCCGGCGGGGAAAGCAATAAGGACCCCGTAGCTGAAGCGAAGTTCAAAAACGAGAGCCGCATCAGCAACGAGGCTGTTACGAAGAAGCAGGAGCAGGATGCCGAGTATGTGGTAAATTCTGCGAATCGCAACATGTTCATCCAGGAAATCAGCCAGGTAGCCCAGCGGAAAAGTACTTCGGCCAACGTAAAATATTTGGCCCAGAGCCTGATAGCTCAGCACACTACTGCTCAAACGGCTTTGCAAACCTTAGCAGCACAAAAAAGCCTAATACTGCCCAAAGGTTTGGGAGGCGACCAAGCTGACCAAGTGGGTGAGTTGGTGGCCCTCACTGGCGCGGCCTTCGACAAAAAGTACGCTGAACTACTTGTCAGAACACACAAGATGGCTATTGAAGCCGCTGATGATATGCGCGAGGAAGCTTACGACGGTGATATCCGCACCTTTGCCGACCAGCAGGTGAGCACGCTCAAGCAGCATTTAGAAGCAGCTGAACAGTTAGAGGATCAACTCGATAAGTAGTTTCTGCGTACCCTACCTCATCCATTCTCCATCAACCTTTCCACCTATGAAATTATCGATTTTTTCTGTCCTGACGCTGGCAGCGGCGTTGACCTTGAGCAGCTGCGGCGACGCTAACAAACGGACCGATGGCACAGCCGGCGAAGCCGTAAGCGACATGGACAAAGCAGTGGAAGAAGGCGGCGTACAAGCTGATGCTACCGTTATCGACAACGATGCGGGTCCCACTGTAACTGCAGATGCTGACTCAGCACTGGCCGCTGATTCTACAACCGACCAGTAACCTTTCCCCTCTCCAACTTAGCCAGGCCACGCTACGTGGTAGCCTGTAGCTACGTGCTTGCTCCTTCGCAGATCTTCCTCTCTCAAAACAACAACACTATGAAACGTTCTTTCCTGGGCCTAGCTATGGCGGCCCTCCTCGTAACTTCTGCATGCTCTAATTCCAATGAATCGTCGACGGCAACTACCGACACGGCTGCCACAGATGCCTCCATGTCTGGTGACACTAGCGGTGCTGCAGGCGCAATGAATACTGGAGCCATGCCCGACTCAGCAATGGGTGGCGGTGCTGCCGCTGCCGATCCGAATGGCCCTATGGCTCCCCACTCTACCGATGCGGAGTTCATGCAATCGGCCGCTGCTAGCGACCAGAATGAGATTCAACTGAGCAAGCTGGCCCTAGAAAAAGGAGTAACTGGCATGGCGAAAGACCACGCTAACCTTATGATTAAGGACCACACCAAATCGACTTCTGATTTGAAGCCTATTGCGCAGAAAAAGAACGTGACGCTACCTGCCGATATGGATGCTGAGCACAAGGCTATTGCGGCTGAAATGCGCAAGCTCTCCGGTAAGGAGTTTGAAACTAAGTACATGCAGCAAATGGTGACTGACCACCAGAAAACGCTGAACACAATGGTGGCTCACCAGAAAATGACCCAGGACGCCGACCTACAAGGCTTTATTGGTACGGTAACGCCAGTAGTTCAGAACCACCTGACCATGTTCAAGCAGCACGCTGCTATGTAAGCTTAGCTATTTCTTAGCTTACAGAAGCCCTTCCTCACTGTTGAGGAGGGGCTTTTCTTTTGTTGGTACTAGCAGCCGGTAGAGCGCGTGGCTCAAGGCATGGGCACTGCCGTCCAGTAGAGCTGGTTGGTGTCGCAGCCTAGCGTGGGGCTGTTCATGCAGAAGGTGCCGCTAGCACTGCTCTTGTCGATGCTGCCCGCTACTTCGAAGTGCCAAGCGGTGGCTCCCTCACTTGCTGGCTCGGGAGAAACGCCATGCAGTTTGCCTTCCCGAACTTCAAACGTGTTTTGAGGCCCGATTATCTGTCGTTTCAGGTCTCCACTACACCACCACACCCCGTCAAACGTGAAGTTAGAAACTCGTTGTCCATCGGGTGACAGTAAAAAACTGACTTTAGCGCCCTCTACGCCGTTTTGAATAGTACCCATCCAGCGGGTGGGCTTAGGCGGCGCGGTGGCAATAGCAGCGGCCAGCAGCAGCGGAAACGCAAGAACCTTCATAACAATAGGGTGTAGGACGAAGCTCTTAAAGTAAAAAATGCTCCGGTAGTAGTCAACCTGCGAGGGAAAACTGCTACCGGAGCATGGTGCCAGCTACTGCTCAGCTTAGCGCTTACATAGTTTCTATGTACTTACTGGTCTTCAACTCTTCGGCTAAGAAGCGGCTTGTGTGGCCCTTCCCCACTTTGGCTACCTGCTCAGGAGTGCCTTGCGCCACAATGGTACCGCCACCGGCCCCTCCTTCCGGACCGATATCAATGATGTGGTCCGCTACCTTAATCAAGTCCAAGTTGTGCTCAATGATAAGAACCGTATTCCCTTTGTCTACTAGCTTTTGCAGCACAGTAGACAGGTGGTTAATATCCTCGAAGTGCAGACCAGTCGTTGGCTCATCCAAGATGTAGAACGTCTTGCCGGTGTCCTTCTTGCTGAGTTCGGTGGCCAGCTTTACCCGTTGGGCCTCGCCGCCCGATAGCGTAGTAGCTTGCTGACCTAAGGTGAGGTAGCCCAACCCTACTTCGTTCAGGGTTTGAATCTTGCGCAGAATACGGGGCTGAAACTCAAAAAACTCCACCGCCTTTTCCACCGTCATGTCCAGCACATCGGTAATAGACTTTCCTTTGAAGCGCACTTCTAGGGTTTCGCGGTTGTAGCGGCGGCCTTTGCACGTTTCGCAGGGCACGTGCACATCAGGCAGGAAGTTCATCTCAATGGTTCGCATACCGGCGCCCTCACACGTTTCGCAGCGCCCACCTTTCACGTTGAAAGAGAAACGCCCTGGTCCGTAACCCCGAATTTTAGCTTCCGGCAAGGAAGAAAACAGTTGGCGTATTTCAGTGAACACTCCCGTGTAAGTAGCCGGGTTGGAACGCGGCGTACGGCCAATTGGCGACTGGTCTACCTCAATTACCTTATCAATGAGCTCAAGTCCTTCAATACCGCCGTGGGCCAGGGGCTCGCGCTTGGCGTTGAAGAAATGTTGATTCAGGATAGGGTACAGCGTATCGTGGATGAGCGACGATTTGCCGGAGCCCGAAACGCCCGTTACGGCGATAAGCTTACCCAGTGGGAACTTAGCCGTAACATTTTTGAGGTTGTGTCCTTTGGCATTCTTCAGCACCAGCTGGCCCCCATCGCCCTTGCGTTTCTGACGCCGCAACTCAATGTGCTTCTGCCCGCTGAGGTACTGTGAGGTCAGACTACCCGAGCTGAAGATTTCCGTGGGCGTACCCTCCGCCACAATATGCCCGCCGTGAATGCCAGCGCCCGGACCAATGTCCAGCACGTGGTCGGCATGCATAATCATGTCCTTATCGTGCTCCACTACTATCACCGAGTTGCCCAAGTCGCGTAAGTGTTGAAGAGCCTTGATCAGGCGTTCGTTGTCGCGCTGGTGCAAGCCAATGCTCGGCTCGTCCATGATGTAAAGCACACCTACGAGTTGGGTACCAATTTGAGTAGCCAAACGAATACGCTGCGACTCGCCGCCTGACAAGGTGCGCACCGACCGGTGCAGGTTTAGGTAGTCGAGGCCTACTTCTAGCAGGAACCCAATCCGCTTCCGAATTTCCTTTAGTAGCTCCCGCGCAATTAGGTTCTGCCGCTCCGAGAGGCGATTCTCAACTCCGTCGAACCAGCCCGCCAACTCGTTCAGGTCCATCACCGACAGCTCACCGATGTGCTTATCTGCAAGCTTAAAGTGCAACGACTCTTTTTTGAGCCGATAGCCGTGGCACTCGGGGCACTCCTGGGCCTGGGTGTACTGCTGAATCCACTCCCGAATATTTTCCGAATCAGATTCCATTTGCCGACGCAGGAACGGAATGATTCCCTCGAACGGCTCGGTGTAGTTTGCCTTTTTGGGGTCGGCATCTTCCTCAGCAATACCGTGGAGTAGCCGCTGCACCAAGTCCTCAGGTAGCTTTTCAATGGGCGTGCTCAGGCTAGCCTTGTTCTTTTTAACGATCAGGCTGAGCTGCTGGAAAATCCAGATGTCGCGGTACTCACCAAGCGGTGCAATGCCACCACGGCTGATGCTCAGCTTCTTATCGGGCATTACCGAGTCTTCGGTAATTTCCTGCACCTCCCCTAAGCCGTTGCAGGTAGGGCAGGCTCCGTAGGGAGAGTTGAAGCTGAATGTGTTAGGCGCCGGGTCATCGTAGGCAATGCCGGTGGTAGGGTCCATCAGGAAGCGGGAGAAGAACTGGGTGTTGTCCTTCTTCTTGTCGGCGTCCAGGACGAGCATAGTGCCCTTGCCCTGCGTTAGGGCATTCTGCACCGAACCCGACAGCCGGAAACGGTCCTCTTCCTTCACCAGCAACCGGTCGATAACAATTTCGATGTCGTGGATTTTGTAGCGGTCCACCTGCATCTTGGGCGTAATGTCGAGCAATTCGCCATCAACGCGCACCTTAGTAAAGCCTAGTTTAGCAATTTGCTGAAACAGCTCGCGGTAGTGCCCCTTCCGGCCCTTCACTACGGGCGCCAGCACTACCATCTTCTTGTTGTCGTAGTGCTTGAGGATGTAATTGATGATCTGGTCGTCGCTCTGCCGAATCATCTTCTCTCCCGTGGCGTAGCTAAAGGCCTCGGCCGTGCGGGCATAGAGCAAGCGTAAGAAGTCGTAAATCTCGGTGATGGTGCCCACCGTGGAGCGAGGGTTGCGCGAAGTGGTTTTCTGCTCAATGCTAATTACCGGCGACAACCCCTCAATTTTGTCCACATCGGGCCGCTCTAAGCCGCCCATAAATGAGCGGGCGTAGGCTGAAAACGTTTCCATGTAGCGGCGCTGGCCTTCTGCATAAATCGTATCGAATGCCAACGAGGACTTTCCAGAGCCAGAAATACCTGTAAACACTACCAAGCGCCCGCGCGGAATCTTGATTGACACATTCTTCAGGTTGTGCTCCCGGGCGCCGTACACTTCAATGTAGGGTGCTTCCAGGTCGGCGGCGGGCCCTACCAACTGCCCAGGAACAAGCATGCGGTTTTCTACCACGGCTTCATTCACTTGCTCAGAGCGCGGCACAGCTTGTACGGCCGCCGTAGCATGATGATTGGTACCATCGGCCACTGCCGCAGCGGTGGCTACGGGAGTTTTTGCGGTGGCTGCCTTTTTCTTGGGCGCCTGATTACTGGCAGCCGCCGTTGATTTGGACTTGGCCACACGCGAAGACGCAGGCGCCGGTGTGGCCGCGGCGGTGGTAGGAATAGGAGGAGCGGCAGTTGTTTTTTTAGCCATGCAGCAGCGGAGCGAATAAGTCTGCAAAGGTACGCAAAACAAGCCCCGGCGGCTACTCCGAATAGCTTATTTGCCAAGGAGATTGGCGGACTACTCGGGGCAAGAATAAGGGCTTGAAAGCACGCAGATGAGCCATAACACGGTTTGGCCCTGAAAGGTCCCGCTGGGTTTGAAAGAACTTTTAAACCTGGTGTCAGAATGTAGTCTAACAGGATGAATTATGGTGCGGCTTTTGCGTTTAGTAAAGAGTACGCTCCCTTGACCTTCTCTCCTTATGAAAAACTTGTTGAAATCGGGCTTGGTCTTAGCACTGGGGTTGCTGCTGCATAGCGGCACTGCTCAGGCGCAAGTCCGGGTGAACGTAAATATTCCGGTGTGGGGTCCTCCCGTCCCTACCAATGTGCAGTACTATTACATCCCGGAAATTGATGGGTATTACGACCTGTACACGCAGTCGTACCTCTTTTTTGACCCGGCGTATGGCGCTTGGATTAGCTCGCCGGTGCTACCCCGCGCCTACGCTTCGTACGACCCTCGGTTCTTTCACCCCGTCGTGATTCAGTACGTGGGTCGGCAGCCCTGGGGCTACCTCCCCGACCACCGCGCTTACTGCAATAAGTGGGGTGTGCAGCCAGGCCGCTACTACGGCCCCAACTGGCCGGGCCGTGGCTACAGTTACAGCGTAGGCCCCCGAGGCGCTTACCGGAATGATGGTTACTACGGTGGCCGTCCGTACAACCAAGGCGGTTATGCCCGTGGGGACTACCGCGACGACCGGGGCGGCTATTATGGCAACCGCAACGACAACCGGGGCGGTTACGACCGTGACGACCGCGGGGGCTATGACCGCAATGACCGTAATGGTAATGACCGGGGCGGTTACGATAACCGCAGCAGCCAAAACGCCCCGGGCAACTATAATGCACCAAATAACCAAGCTTCTCAGGGTGGACAGCGCGTACCTGGCAACTACAACAACGGTGCTAGCCAAAGCAGCGGCGGTAGAGGCCGCGGCCGACTAAACTAATTTCTAGTAACTACCTGCCAAGAAGGCTCCTCCGCTAGAGGAGCCTTTTTTGTGCTGCACAACTGAATGTGCTCCTTCACGGCTATTGAATCATTCTCAGAAGGTAAGACATATACCAGATGAATTTGGCCCCGTTCTTGTCTGGAGCTATGTATTCTCCCATCACACGCATTGCTTCCATGAAACTTCTTCCAAAGCTTGCTCTTTCTGGTTTGCTAGCCGGCTCCCTTTCCCTGCTTTCCTCTTCGGCGCAGGCTCAGGTCACCATCAATATCAACCCACCTTCTTGGGGACCTTCTACTCCCACAGGCACCGAGTACTACTACATTCCTGAAGCTAAGAGCTACTACGATCTGCGCGCTCAGCGCTATATCGTGTTGCAGAACGGCCAGTGGGTGCGGGTAGCTAACCTCAGCGGCTACGACCAGCGCAACTTCCACCCAGTGGTACTGGATTATCGTGGCTCGCAGCCCTGGTCTCAGTACAGCCGCCACCGCCAACTCTACCCGGCTAGCCTACCACCGGGCCAGGTTAAGCGCCTGGAAAGCGGTAAGGGCCTACCTCCCGGCCAAGCCAAGAAGGTGTACGGCGGCCACCCCGGTAACGGGAATGGGAAGGGCAACGGCAAAGGGAAGCACTAACCTAGTTGCGCCTATTCACAAGCACTTCGGGCCTCTCCTACCTAGCGTAGGGGAGGCTTTGCTTTGTATGTGACGCCTTTAGTTACCCGTAAGGACCCTTATAGCTGTTTTCTCGTAGATGAGTGTACTAACCCTACCCACTCTGTTTATGGCTACGTCCTCTTACACCCCCATCAACTGTTCTTTCTACGACGAGCTCGAAGCCCGCGCCACCACCGGCCAGCCTTGCACCCTCACCTACCGCACCGAGCCCGACACCCCGCCTAGCACCTACCACGGCACCATTCAAGACCTGTTCATCAAGGACAAAGTAGAGTACCTGCGCCTCGCCGACGGCTTCGAGCTGCGCCTAGATGCTCTGGTAGCCGTGGACGACAAAGAAATGCGGAATTACTGCTAGGTCACTTTCACCTCTACAGCTACGCCCTTAAGACCGGAGCGAAAAGCACTATCCGCTTTTTAGAGTGACGTACTAGCTTACTCTACACCTTACAACAGAAAGCGGCAGCCCCATCCGAGGCTGCCGCTTTCTGTTCTTTGCAATGAGCTGAGGCTTAAAACTCCGCACTCTTTGGGAAGCGGGGGAAGGGGATTACGTCGCGGATGTTGCCCATGCCAGTGACGAACAGGATGAGGCGCTCGAAGCCCAGGCCGAAGCCGGCGTGGGGCGCGGTGCCGTACTTGCGCAACTCCAGGTACCACCACAGGTCATGCTCGGGCACGTTCATTTCGGCCATGCGGGTAGTAAGCTTCTCCAGGCTTTCTTCCCGCTCCGAGCCGCCGATGATTTCGCCGATACCGGGGAAGAGCACGTCCATGGCCCGCACGGTTTTGCCGTCGTCGTTGAGCTTCATGTAAAAGGCCTTAATATCCTTGGGGTAGTTGGTCAGGATAACCGGCTTCTTGAAGTGCTTCTCCACCAAGTAGCGCTCATGCTCGCTCTGCAGGTCGGTGCCCCAGTCCACGGGGAATTCAAACTTCTGCTTGGCCGTTTTCAGGATTTCAACAGCCTCGGTATAGTTCAGGCGCTGGAATTCATTATCCACCACAAACTGCAGGCGCGTGAGCAGTTCCTTGTCGTACTGTTCGTTGAGGAACTTGAGGTCGTCTTGGCAGTTGTCGAGGGCATAGCGCACCAAGTAGCGGAGGAAATCCTCGGCCAGGTCCATGTTGTCCTGCAGGTCGTTGAAGGCCACTTCGGCTCAATCATCCAGAACTCAGCTAGGTGACGGGCCGTGTTGGAGTTTTCGGCCCGGAACGTGGGGCCGAAGGTATACACCTTGCCTAGTGCCATGGCCGTTACTTCGCCTTCCAGCTGCCCCGATACGGTTAGGTTGGTTTGCTTGCCGAAGAAGTCCTGCTTGTAGTCTACGGCCGATTTGTCTTCCGTCAGGGGCGGGTTTTGGTCGGGCAGCGTGCTTACGCGGAACATCTGGCCGGCACCTTCGGCATCGGAGCCCGTGATGATAGGCGTGTGCACGTAGTAGAAGCCGTGGTTATTGAAGTACTGGTGTACGGCAAACGCCATGGCGTGCCGGATGCGCAACACTGCTCCAAACGTGTTGGTGCGAGGGCGCAAGTGGGCGATTTCGCGCAGAAACTCGAGTGAGTGTCCTTTCTTCTGCAACGGATACGTTTCGGGGTCAGCCTTGCCGTAGACGGTAATTTCCGACGCTTGGATTTCTACGGTTTGTCCTTTGCCTTGCGAAGCCACCAGTTGGCCGCGCACCATCACGGCCGCGCCGTTGTCGACGCCGTCGGCCTTGAGTTTTTCCTCCGGAAACTGCTCGGCATTGGCTACCACCTGAATGGAATTAAAGCCAGAGCCATCGTTGACGGCAATGAACTGCACATATTTGTTGCCGCGGCGGGTGCGCACCCAGCCTTTCACCAGCACTTCACGGTCCAGCTCGGTGCTGTGCAACAGCTCCTGCACGCTGGTTTTTCGGAGGTCGGACATTGGTACTTTCGTTCTCAGGTTAATAGCACTAGAATACAGCAAAGGTAGAAGAAGAAAGGGGAAGCATTCACTTAGAACCCAGGGCGCGGGTTCATTCTCGTTCTTGCGAGGTGCAATGAGGCAGCGGCTCTGCCAAGCTTGTGGTGGTGAAACGGCAGCTTTGCGCCGCTTTATCCCAACATTTTCCCGTAAAGTCAAGTACAGAAAGGCCTATCTTTGACCTCATCCCCGTTTCGACCCCGGCGGGGCGTACGCGTTTTTAGAGTATGCAACGACTGGACATGAAGCAGCTTCTTTCGCAGAAGCTGAGCCCCCAACAAATACAATTTATTAAGCTGCTGCAGATACCAACAGCAGAGTTGGAAGCGCGCATTAAAGAAGAGCTGGAAGTAAACCCGGCCCTGGAGGAAGGCGATGATAATGAGGAGTACGAGGAAGAGGAGCGCGCCGACGACAGCGACGACGAGGAATACGACGACCCAGACTCGGAGTTCGACAACGACGATAACACACTAGACGAAGATTTCGATAACGACCAAGGCGAGGAGCAACCCGAAGTAGAGCTTCCTATCAAGGACGATGAACCGACCGACACGAAAGAGTCGGGCGATGATGATTTGGACCTGAGCGACTACCTCAACGACGACGAAATAGCCGGGTATAAAATGCAGGGCGACGGCCCTGGTGAAGACGAGGACGACCGGGAGATGCCGCTGGCTGATACCAGCGGCTCCTTGATAGACTCCTTACTGGATCAGCTGGGCTTCGCTAATCTCGATGAGCAACAAGAAGCTATTGGCCGCCAGCTCATCGGCTCCATCGACAACGACGGCTACATCCGCCGCGACTTGGCGGCCATTGCCAACGACCTGGCTTTCTCGCAAAACATTGAGGCGTCGGTAGCGGATGTTGAGAGCGTGCTGCACGTCATCCAAACCTTCGACCCGGCGGGTATTGGTGCGCGCGATTTGCAGGAGTGCTTGCTGCTGCAACTTGAGCGCCGCCCCCAAGACGAGATTACGGAAGCCGCCGAGCGGATTCTGCACGAGACCTACGACGAGTTTACCAAGAAACACTATCAGCGCATTCAGCAGCGCCTCGACCTAGAAGACGAGGAAATAAAAGAAGCTATTGCTCTGATTCTGAAGCTAAACCCCAAGCCCGGCGGCACTGGCCCGGTAGGCATGGGCAAGGTGCAGTACATCATTCCTGACTTTATCCTGACCCACGACAACGGCCAGTTCAATCTGACCCTCAACTCGCGCAACGCCCCGGATTTGCGCGTGTCGCCGGCCTACACGGAGATGTTCCAGGCCTACGATAAGGCGTCGAAGAAGGACAAGAAGATGAAGGAAGCCGTAACCTTCGTGAAGCAGAAGCTGGACTCGGCCCGATGGTTTATTGACGCCATTCGGCAGCGGCAAAATACCTTGCTGCGCACGATGGACGCCATTGTGCGCTACCAGCGTGATTTCTTCCAAGATGGCGACGAAAGTAAGCTGCGTCCTATGATTTTGAAGGACATTGCCACCGAAATAGGCATGGACATCAGTACCGTGAGCCGGGTAGCTAACTCCAAGTCTGTGCAAACGGAGTTCGGCATTTACCCACTCAAATACTTCTTCTCCGAAGGCATTGCCACCGACTCGGGCGAGGATGCCAGTAGCCGGGAAGTGAAGCATATTCTCAAGGAAATCATCGAGGGCGAGCAGAAAAACAAGCCGCTTTCAGACGATAAGCTGGAGAAAATGCTCAACGCCCGCGGCTACAACATTGCCCGCCGTACGGTAGCCAAGTACCGGGAGCAGTTGAACATCCCAGTAGCTCGGCTACGCAAGGAACTGTAGACCCATGTGCTACCAGCACAAGCAAAAAGGATGGCATGGCCATCCTTTTTGCTTATATACCCCTCGCTAGCAAAGCTGAAACGGCACGTCACTACGTATCTTCGCTATCGTTCTGTTTTGTTTCGTTTTCTCGTGCCGCGTTTTCTGGCGACGGTGCTTTCCGCGGTATTTCATCCGCTGCTGGTGCCTTCTTACTTGTTCTACATCGTTTGCTACCAGCTACCTGGCGTGGTGCTGCGCCCGTTGCTACCCGACCGGTGGCTGGTGCTTGGCGTAGTGTTGCTGTTCACGTTTGTGCTCCCCACGCTGGCTCCGGCATGCTGCTGTATGCGGGCCTGATAGACTCCCTGGAAATGCCTGAGCGCCGGCAGCGGGCGTGGCCCTTGCTATTGGCCACGGCCAGCTTTGGGGCTGCAGCCTTCTTGCTGCGCCGGCCAAGCTTCTTTGATGCCTTGCTGGGGCACATGATGCTGGGCATGATGATAGCCGTGCTTCTCACTTTCGTGATTACGTTGCGCTGGAAAATTTCGGCGCACGGGGTAGGGATGGGCGGGGCGCTAGGCCTATTTGGGTTGCTCTACCTCAGTGCGGACCTTATGCGGGTGTTTTATGGTGGCTGGTCGCTACCTGCATTCTGGCTGGGGCAGTAGGCAGCGCCCGGCTGGCCCTCAATGCCCATACGGAGGCGCAAGTATGGGCGGGGCTGGCACTGGGGGTAGGGCTAGTGCTAGGCTTGGGCACGGGCTTGGCACTGAGGTAGCGGCAATAACTACCCTATTTTGTGGGAGCTTCCTACGAACAGATGTATCTTACCAAGCCTATTTACTTTTTCCGGTAGCTCCTACCTCGCAGTATGCAAAACGTAGTCCCTTCACTGGATGCCGCTGCCCTGGCCGAACAGTTAGCACAGGAACGACTTGCGCGCCAAACCGCTGAGCAACACGTACGGGAACTCAAAAAACTGTTAGCAGCCAGTCAGAAAGTAGTCCGTCGCACAACTAGCAGCATTGCTGGCCTTACGCAGAAGCTGCGCGTAGCAGTATTAGTAGTACACCAGAATGGCACGGTAGCGCTGGTGAATGAGGAGTTCTGCGACTTATTTGAGGTAGCCGAAACAGCCGCTAAACAAGTAGGCAAACCAGTAGCACCCGTGTTAGAGCAGCTTGCCAACAGCACCGTTGCGCCTGCTGCTACTGCGGCCCGCCTGCAGGAGTTGCGCCACAACAACCAGCGCGTGCTAGGAGAACAATTGGCGCTGGCCGATGGCACGCTCTTGGATTTTGACTTCATCCCGATGAGTGGGGCCGATGAGCTCGTTCAAACCGGCTTCCTTCTCTCCTTCCACGACGTCACCCAGTCTCGCCGCACCGAGCAGTACTTGCATACCTTGTCGCGCATTCCGGGGCAGAACCCCAATCCGGTGATGCGCCTCCATGCCGATGGGCATTTGCTTTACGCCAATCCTTCGGCCGAGGCGATGCGCCGTGAGTACACCACGCCGTGGGCCGATACGGAGTTTGCCAGCCAGCTGCGTCACATATGCCAGCAGGCGCTAGCATCAGGCGAGCCAGCTCAGCAGGAAATTAGCTTTCTGGGCCGCTGCCATCAACTAGCTCTCACACCCTTTCCCGAAGACCAATACGTAAACCTCTACTTCACTGACGTTTCTAATCTGAAGGAAGCAGAAAAGCAGTTGGTGGACCAGCGGGAGTTTTACGAGACAATCCTAAACCAAATTCCGGCCGACATTGCAGTGCTGGACACTGAACACCGCTACCGGTTTGTGAACCCCGCTGCCATCCGCGACCCGGAGCTGCGCCGCTGGATTATTGGTCGCGACGATTTTGAGTACGTGCAGTATCGGCAGCGGCCCCAGGAATTGGCAGCGCAGCGCCGCCGGCTGTTTCTGCAAGCGGTGCAGCAGCGCACCGTAGTAGCGTGGGAGGAGAACATTATAACGCCAGAAGGACCCCGCCTAGCCTTGCGCCACATGCAACCGGTGTTCGGGCCCGATGATACCCTGCGCATGGTCATTGGCTATGGTATCGACATCACGGCCCGGCACGCAGCTGAGGAAGGCCTCCGGCAAAGCGAAAGCCGCCTGCAAGAACAACAAGAGTTCGTTCGTCAGGTAGTAGACTCTATCCCGAGCTTCATTTGGGTGACGAACGGGCAGGGTCGGGTTATCTTCAGCAACCGCGCTTTCGACGAAGTGGTAGCCCGTAGCGCCCACCGCGACGCCGACCAAACCCAACTCAGCAGCGCTGAGCTAGCTGAAATTCAACTATTTCAGGAGTCTGACGCGTTTGTAGTGCGTACCGGACAGGAATGGGTACGGCAAACATCCTACACCTTGCGCGACCAAACCCAGCTGTGGCTACAGACCACGAAACGCCCCCTTCGCCGAGCCGATGGTAGTTTAAATGTGCTCGGCGTCAGCATCGACATCACCGAGATGAAGGAGGCCCGCCAAACGCTGGAGCGCACTGCCAAGCAGTACCGCGACCTGATGCACTATTCCCAGGCCCTCATCTGCACGCACGACCTCGGGGGCAAGCTACTATCCGTAAACCCGGCGGCGGCCCAGTTGGTAGGCGCTACTTCTGAGCAGCTAGTAGGACGCTCCCTGTACGAGATACTCACTCCCGATGTGCATCGCCAACTGGCTGCCTACTTGGAGCAGGCCGGGCAGCAGCAGGAACTCACGGGGCTGATGACGCTGCGCGACCCGAGCGGGCGGGCCCACCACCTCATTTACAACAACTACCGCGTAGAGGAACCGGGCGAGACGCCCTACGTTATTGCCTACGGACAAGAGATTACCGAGCGTATTCAGGCCGAGCAGGAACTGCGCCGCGCGAAAGATGCCGCCGAAAACACGGCCAAAGCCAAAGAGAATTTCTTGGCCAACATGAGTCATGAGATTCGTACGCCCATTAATGGTGTACTCGGCATGGCGGGGCTGCTGGCCAAAACGTCGCTTGACCCGCTTCAGCAAAACCACTTGCGGATTCTGCGCAACTCTGGCCGGCACCTACTCAATGTCATCAACGATGTACTGGATGTAGCTAAAATAGAATCGGGCAAGCTGGACTTACAGCAAGTGCCCTTCGACATTGGCCATTCTGTGCAGGAGGCTATGCAAACCTTGGCATTCCGGGCCGAGGAAAAAGGTATTGGGTTCCGCATCCGCCACCTCGATTTGCCCAGCCCTGTCGTTATCGGTGACCCAGGCCGCATTAATCAGATTCTGCTCAACCTGCTTTCCAACGCTATCAAGTTTACGGAAGAAGGTCATGTAGAATTTGTAGCGCGCCCCCTACGCAATACCCCCGCAGAGCTCGAACTGGAATTTCAGGTGCACGATACTGGTATTGGCATTGCGCCGGAAAAGCTCGACACCATTTTCGAGAGCTTTTCCCAGGCCTACGCCGATATTTCCCGGCGCTTTGGGGGTACGGGGCTGGGCCTTACCATCAGCCGCCGGCTCGTGGAGCAGCTTGGTGGCCGCATGTGGGTAGAGAGTACGCTTGGTGAAGGCAGTACCTTTTACTTTTCTCTCACCCTGCCCAAGGCCGATCAGACGCTGCCAGTGGCTACCCCGCAACCTTCGCTAAACTACGAGCGGCTGCGTGGCATGCGCATTCTGCTGGTAGAAGATCATCCGGTCAATCAGCAGTTGGTGCAGTTAATACTGGAAGGATGGGGCGTAGAAACCCACGTGGCTTCCGATGGCTTAGAAGCCCTAACGCAGCTAGATGCCCGCCTCTACGATGTAGTGCTGATGGATATTCAGATGCCAGGCATGAGCGGGCTAGAGGTTTCACGGCGTTTGCGCCAGCACCCCGACCCGCTCCGTGCCTGCTCGCCCATTATTGCGCTTACCGCTAACGTGATGCGCACCGACGACGAAACTTACCGCGCCGCGGGCCTCGACTACCTGTCGAAACCGTTTGAAGAAGATGACTTATTTCGAAAAATTGAGGCCAACCTGCGTCCTGAGCCGGTAGCCCGGTTAGAGGAAGAACCGGCAGTAGCCGTAGCCCCTACCCCGTTCGTCAGTGCTGCTGCACCAGCAGAGGCCCCCTTAGCGGCACCGCTCTACAACCTTACCCGCTTGCACGAAACAGCCCGTGGCAGCACCATTTTCATGGAGAAAATCCTGACGTCGTTCAGGGCCCACACGCCACCGGCCTTGTTACGCCTGCAGGAAACCAGCGCCGCGGCTGACTGGCCCGCCGTGGGTGAGATAGTACACAAGCTCCGGCCTTCGCTACAGCTACTGGGCATTGACGCGGCGCACGATGTAGCCCTCTTAGAGCCGCTTTCCCGCCCCGAAGGTAAGCCAGCACCTAATCCGCAGGTATTGTTACCCGCGGTAGAGCGGCTAACCACCTTACTTACGGCCGTGCTCGAGGCCTTACCCCTATCACTGCACGACGGCAGTAAGGTTGGAAATTAGATGCGGTTCAGCTTACGGAAAAATGCTTCCTGGTAGGATTTGCCAATAGGCACGTGGTGCCCGCCGGGCACTACTGCCGCGCCATCCTCAATGGCTTCAATACGACGCATGTTCAGGATGTACGAACGGTGCACCCGCACAAAGTGGTCGAACGGCAAGCGTGCGTCCAGCGCCTTCATGGTAGTATAAACGATGTATTTCTGCTTGTCGGTGACGATAACCACGTAGTCCGACAGGGCTTCGATATAAATAACTTCATCGAAGTTGATGCGTACCATCTTGTTGTTCACCTTCACAAACAAGTCGTTGTCGGGCGGAGCGGTGGGAGGCGCCGGAGCAGGAACGACGGCTGGTGCAGCCACGCGCGCTTGCAAAGCCCGTTGCACGGCCCGGCTGAAGCGGGCATAGTCAAACGGCTTTACTAGGTAATCCGTCACCCGTAAGTCAAAGGCATCAACGGCAAAGTCTTCGTGGGCCGTGGTGAGAATGACGATGGGCGGGTCGGGGAGTACACGCAGCAGGTCAAGTCCATTGAGTTGGGGCATCTGCACATCCAGAAACAGTACATCCACCTTGTTGCCAGCCCGGAAGTAGTTCAGACCCTGCAGGGCATCGTCCATGGAAGTTACTAACGCTAATGAATCTGTCAACGAGATATAGTGCTCCAGCGTAAGCCGATTGATTTCTTCGTCGTCGATAATGGCACAGGTAAGTACAGGAGCAGTCATAAGCAGAAGCTAAAGGCGGGAAAGCACAGCGAGAGTAGGCAAAAATTTGGCCATACAATGGCCCCGTTCGCTAGGCAAAAACAGTTGTTCAGCTAGAAACGAAGTGTTTATGGACTGCGAAGATACATTCTGGCAGATCATCTCTCCTACTGATTTCTTGCAGCTTGTCTGCCTTTTATCCTAGTCGAGCTCGTCTGTACCAGCGCGTATTTCCCATTCTTAGAACTCATATCTGCTTACAAGGAACGTGGAGCATATTCTCTGGCTAACTCAAAGTGACGGGGTAGTCAGGTAAGACATGATGGAGCTTCCCGCCAAATTTATATCCTCGTTATAGGCTGAATCACACGATCTTGCTACCAAGCATTCAACCAACTACCGGCTAGCCATTTCGGCGGCTACTTGCTGCTGCACCTCGGGCCGGTCGTAGTCAGCTTCTGTTTGGATGAGAGGCATTAGGCGCTGCATGATTTGCTCTTGCCGTTGCCCATTGGCTAATGCCTCGGCATAGGGACGATGCGAAAAAGTAACCTGGGAGTATAATGGCAGCCACTGGTCGGGGTACTGCGCGGAAATCTTGCTTTCAATCTTCTTTTGGAGCAGGAACCGGGGGTCGGCTACTCGGTCGCGCATCTCCTCAAAGTTGTATACTGCCAAGTCGGCCATGGCATCGGTATTGGGTTTGCGGCGCTGCTGAAACTCCCGGAACACGGCACCCCAATCAGGTCCGAACTCTTGCAACAAGCTATCCAAGATGGTGCAGTCCTCGAACCCGGCATTCATACCCTGCCCATAGAAGGGAACGATGGCATGCGAGGCGTCGCCGAGTAGCACAACTTCGTCGGCCATTGACCACGGGTAGCAACGAATTGTAACAAGGGAGCTGGTTGGGTTTTCAAAAAACTCCTGTTCCAAGTTTGGCATTAGCGGTAGCGCGTCAGCGAATACTTCCTGAAAGAAAGCTCGCACCTGCTCTGGCGTTTGCAAACTCGAGAAGGAGGCGGGACCTTCGTAAGGGAAGAACAAGGTGCAGTTGAAAGACCCGTCAAGGTTAGGCAACGCAATCATCATGTATTGCCCGCGCGGCCAGATGTGGAGTGCGTGCTTTTCTAGCTGCCATTCGCCAGCTGGCCCTGCCTCAATCGTTAGCTCTTTGTAGCCATAGTCGAGGTAGTGCTGCGAGAAGTTGAAGCGTTCTGTTTTCTGCATGGCCCCGCGCACTGCCGAGAAGGCGCCATCAGTACCGAACAGGTGCTCATACGTCCGGGTTTGAGTAGCCCCAGTTTCAGTGTGTAGCAGCTCCAAGGTGCGGGTGCGCAGATCTACCCGGCGACACTGCTGGTTGAAATGCAGCCGCACGCGGGGCTCTTGCTCCACCAAATCAAGCAGGGTCCGGTTCAGCCCAGCCCGCGATACGGAGTAGATGGCCTGGTTGTGCTGGCCATAGGGCTGGGCGGTGAGTTGACCCCGCGCATCATGCATAATGCGTTGGTGCATAGGAATAGCCACTTGCCGAACGGCATCAGCAATGCCCACGCCTTCTAGTGCTCTCCACCCGCGGTCTGAGAGGGCCAAGTTGATGGAGCGCGCTTCCACCAACCCACTCCGGCGCAGGTCCTCTCGGCGCTCAAATACATCTACGGTGTGGCCGTGCCGAGCCAGGTACAGGGCCAGCAACGACCCAACTAGGCCGCCTCCCATAACCGTAAGAGCTTCGTTTACAACTGCCGAGGTTGGCGTGACGCTATCAGACATATACACTGGGTGGAGTAAGTAAGGGTCAGCAGGTAGCACCTTTTTGAGCCCGAGCGAAAGTAACCGATTCTTCTGTCTTCGATTGATCGAGGAAATAAGAAAGTTGAACCCAGTAGAAGCCGTAGTTAGTCGTAAAATAAAAAATGACGGTTTGGAACCTTATTTCTTTGGACTATTCATCGAAACGCTTCGCAAGACTCATGTATTATGTCACCCTCCTATCGTCATACCTCAGTGAGTTATCGCAACTATGTTCGCAATCGGTTACGTGCTGCTACTGGGTCGGGCAAAGTGTTCTTAACCCCGGATATATTCAATCTTCTTGTCTCTCGCTCGCAACAAGCACTCGCAGAGGCGGCTAATACCGTAGCTCCTCTTGCCGAGCGCCCAGCCATTGTAAGCTTCCGCTTGGGTGATTTTCTGCTAGGAGATGTTGAATGCCCTCTCTTATACGGTGACCCTACCATTCGGTACTAAGACTACACGGGGCTAAAAGTCTTCCTCAAATCCTTCAGCGCGCCTCACCTTGGGCGCTTTTTTTATGCACAAAGTACAATAATAAACCAGGCGTATATAGCGCCCTTCAATACAGTCAAGACTCCACATAGCACCGGTAGGCAACCTAGCTGCTTCCTGTTCTCTCTTCCCTAATTGAAATCATATTTTTTGCAATTTTCCCAGTATGAGAAAATTATACTACTTACCTCTTCTCACTTTTCTGTTACAATTTTCTTGCTTGCTGGCCTGGGCACAGGAGAGCAGCCAAGTGAGCGGCACTGTGCAAACGGAAGGCGGGAAGCCTCTACCAGGAGCTACTATCTTCGTTCGAGGCACGTTTATCGGCACCAGCTCAGACCGTGAAGGACAGTTTGCGCTCAAGACTAGCTTTGAGAATGGCCCTGTGACGCTGTCTGTTTCCTTTGTAGGCTACCAGAGCCGCGAGGTTACGCTTTCGGGTCCTGATAATGCAGTGCTGGTACAGCTTAAGCTCAACCCTACTCTCACCAACGAGGTAATTGCCTCGGCTTCGCGCGTAGAAGAAGGCATTTTGCAGGCTCCTGTAACGGTGGAGAAAGTAACTTCCCAGCAAGTGTTGCGCATGCCACCGCCCGACGTGCAAGTAGGCCTGAACCAACTGAAAGGCATTGACGTGAACAGCGCAAGTATGCTACTGAACTCCCTCAGCACACGCGGGTTCAACTCAGCTAAGTCGGAGCGCCTGATTCAGCTTACAGATTACTTTGATACCCAATCACCGTCGCTGAACGTGAATTCGGGTAACCTGTTAGGGCTGCCCGATCTGGATATTGAGAGCATCGAGATTATCCACGGTCCTGCTTCGGCATTGTATGGGGCCAATGCTTTCAATGGGGTGCTACTACTCAATAGCAAAGACCCGTTTGTAAGCGAAGGCCTTAGTGTGCGGGTACGAGGTGGGGAAAGAAGCTTTTTCGATGGGCAATTGCGTTACGCCAAAAAACTGGGCGACAAGTTCGCTTTCAAGGTCACGGGCGCCTACCTCACCGCCAACGATTGGCTGGCAAGCAACTACCAAGCAACCAGCACCCAGGTGCAACGCAACAACAACCCTAGCAGCTCCACCCTGGGCTACGACGCCGTAAACCGGTATGGTGATGTGGGAGGCTATACCTTTCCCGCTACGTACCCTTTTCCTGAAGTGCGTGGCAAAACTGTGTTTATGCCGGGTTTCACGGAGCAGACGCTGGTAGGAAACGACGACAAGGCCAAGTCATTAAAAGTCCAACCCTCGCTTTCCTACCTGCTGACCAACAGCGTAAAAATAACCGTAGGCGCTAGCGTAAGCCGCGGAACTGCCAGCTACCAAAGCTCTAGCCGCTACCGTTTCAAAAACTTTGGCACCAACCAATACCACGGCGAAATCAAAGGCGACCGGTGGTTTCTACGGGGCCAGTCGGTGCAGGACTTTGGCAATGATAGCTACGACTTAACTTTTCTTGGCGCCTTCATTCAAAACTCTCCTATTCCGGGAGCAGTTGATGCGCAGGGCAACCCTATTGTTCAAACCTACGCTCAGCGTTATTTCAACGAGTACGTTAGAACCTACACGGGCAACCGCTTAGCTGGCCGAACCGATGCCCAGGCCCAGGAAGCGGCAGTAGCGGGGGCAATGCCCTTGCAACTTGACCCTACTTCTCCCACGTTTGCCAACCTGCGCAGCCAAATTATTAAGGATGCGACTCCGGGCCGCGGGGCCCGCCTCAACCCCAGCTCCCTGCTCAACGAGGGCAACGCCCAGTACAACTTTAAGTTAGGCGAAACTGCCGACCTCATTGTGGGAGCCGCTTACCGCAAGTTTCGCCTTGGCTCCAATGGCAACCTCTATTCCGACGATAATTCCCGCATTCAAAACCATGAGGTAGGAGGTTACGCGCAATTCACCAAGAAACTTGTCGATGAGCGGCTGAAGCTGGCGCTGGCGGGTCGCGTTGACGGCTTCAAGAACTTTGATGCGGCCTTTTCGCCCCGGGCATCTGTTGTGTACTCCGCTGGCGACAAGCGCCAGCACAACTTTCGCGCTAGCTATGGTCGTGCCTTCCGCTCTCCTACTCAGCTCGATCAATACATTCGCTTAGACCTCGGCCAAGCACTTCTATTGGGTAACGTAGGTAGCGGATTCCAGGGATACTCTACTACAACGGGCCAAGCAATTGACGTTGCGGCACTCCAGTTGGAACGCTTGAGCACGTACGAAATTGGCTACAAAGCAGCACTAGGCACCAACGTGGCAGTAGATGTAAACTACTACCGCAGCCGCTACAACGACTTCATCGGTGCTCAGCGCTTTATTGGCAGTGCAGACGGCTCGCGGCCGGCAACACTCGCAGCGGGTCGCGTGCTGCAAGTATGGACAAATGCCGACCAGGAAGTTCGCACCCAGGGTGCTGCCGTGGGCGTTACCTATGCGGTGCTTCCTATTCTAAATGTGGCGGCCAATTACTCCCTGAACGTACTGGACCGCAGCGATGTGCAAGACGCAGAGTTTCAAACCTACTTCAACACACCCAAACACAAGTACAACGTTGGCTTCAATGGGGTAGCGCTAGGACACTTGAGCTACGCCCTGAACTACCGGTGGGCCCAAGGCCACGAGTATGGCCTGCCTTTCGCCGTAGGGAAGCTTGCTGACTATAGCACTGTAGACGCTACATCGGATATACCCTCACCAAGTTCGGCAGCACCGTGCAGGCCGGCGCCTCTAATTTATTTAACGCCAACAACATACAAGTGTACGGAGGCCCTCAGGTAGGCCGGTTAGTCTACATGGGGTTGCAGATTGACATGAAGTAGCTTAGCGAGAAGCATTAGCCTAACAAGCCCCCGACTACCAGCGCGACTACTCAATGGTCGGCGGTTTTCGGGGGCTTTGTATTGTAAGCAGCCACTGGCTAGTTGTTACCCTAGCCAACCGCTAATCTTACTTCACGGTGACCCGGCGGAAGGTAAGGTTGAGACGCGGTTGCTGAGGGCGCGCCGTTTTAGGCAGCGCATGCAGCCAGTGTTGCTGGGTAAGGCCACGCATAAGCAGCAAGCTGCCGGAAGTAAGCGCTACGCTCAACGGCGGGTGAGGAGTACGCACGGGGTCACGAGGCTTGAAGCGAAACAAACGGGTAGCTCCTAAGCTGAGGGAGGCAATAACCGGTTCAGGGCCTAATTCCGGCTCATTATCGGCATGCCAGCCCATGCTGTCTTGGCCCGTCCGGTATAGGTTTAGCAGCACGCTATTAAACCGAGTTCCACTGGCGGCCTCTACCCGGTTGCGTAGCTGCTCAAGAGCTGGTGTCCAGTGGTTTGGCTCCAGCGCAAGGCCTGAGTAACGGTACCGCGCCTGTGCGTCGCCGTGCCAAGCCGTAAGGCGGGGTTGCAGCACTTCTTTCCCGAACAGCTTAATGGGCTCCTGCTTCCAAGGAATAGTGGCGGTTAGCTCCGCTAAAAAGTCACCAGCTTCCTCCGGGGACAGGAAAGCAGTATCGAGTAGCAGATCCGCATCGGGTAGGGAGAGGGCAGTAAGAGGCATAGTAGTCGGTAGGTATACAACAGCAAACCGCCCACTAGCGCGGGAAGTGCGGCCTAGTGGACGGTTTTCTTGGTACCTATTGAGTAGTGAGCCTACACCGGTACAGCGGGCATCATCTGCCGCAGCCAGAAATAAAATCCTAGAATCACCAGTCCGCAGATGAGCAACGGCCCAAGCCACTCGCGGCTGCGATAGGGCTGCCCGCCAATATAGCGGGGCCAGAAGTACAGGTTGTACACCAGAATGGCTGGCAGGTTAAATAAGGAACCTATCCAGCTCTCTAATTGAGTATTCTGCTGCCGTAGCCAGTATACTAAGAACACGCCACCAATCAAGTACACCACTATAAACAGTAGTACAAGCAGGGCTGGCCCTGTCCGGCGGAGGGTGCGCAGGTTTAAAGCTAGCATTATACCACCTGCTACCATGCTGAATAGAACGGAGAAGATGGTGATGGTGCCCGGCGAGTATAGGGCGGGACCCGTAGGCGCCTCGGCGGCTACCGGTTCTTCCCCCCGCAATTGGCGCCGGGCTAGTTCTTGCTCGGCCTGCTCCTGACGGGCTTGTGCTTCCCGGCGGTCTGTTTCTTGCTGACTGGTACGTAGAGTGGCACGCAGCTCTGTGTGGGCGGCGGCTGGTTCCAGACCGCGCGCTTCCAGTTCGTCGAGGGCAGCTAGCACAGCCTCCTCACGATACTCCGTGTAGTTCTGCACGTACAGCAGGAGTTCGGCTTGCGTCTTGCGGCTCATTTTTGCCGCGTAGTCTTCGGCCATTGGAAAGGATCAAAGTGTAAAAACCGGCGTACGTACTCCTACGAACCCCGTGCGAAACCGACGAAAAACCCCCAAATTTTACCCGTTTTTCGGCGACTTAGTGGCGCGTGCTATTGGCTGGCCCACTGGGCCAATACCTCCCCTACCCGGTATACATCCTCGAAGGTATTGTACAGAGGAACCGGCGCTAGCCTGATAACATTTGGTTCGCGCCAATCGCCAATAACCCCCACCGCCATTAAGTGCTCAAACAAGTCGCGGCCATTCTGGTGCACCAATAACGACAGCTGGCATCCGCGCTGAGCAGGGTCGCGGGGCGTGATAATTTCCAGGCGCGACGCGGGTAGGTCAAGCCGGGTAATCAGGAATTCCAGGTAGCCGGTTAGCAGTTCGCTTTTGCGGCGCAACGGCTCCATCCCACCAGCTGCTTCGTGCATGGCTAAGCCCGCTTCGTGCACGGCGAGGGTAAGCACGGCCCCGTTGGAGAGCTGCCAGCCCTCGGCTCCGCGAGAAGGCTGAAAGCCCTTGCGCATTTGAAAGCGCGCGGCCGCATCATGGCCCCACCACCCTGCCAAGCGCAACAGGTCGGGGCGGTCGGCGTACCGCTCGTGCACAAAGGCCCCTGCCACGCCACCCGGGCCCGAGTTTAGGTACTTATAGGTGCACCAGCAGGCAAAGTCCACGTCCCAGTCGTGCAAGTGCAGGGGGATGTTGCCGGCAGCATGGGCTAGATCGAAGCCAACCATTGCGCCTACAGCATGTCCCGCCTGGGTGATGGCAGCCATGTCGTATACCTGTCCAGTATAGTAGTTGATGCCGCCCATGATGATGGTGCAAAGCGACTCACCGAGCTCATTAATCTTGGCTATGATGTCCTCGGTGCGCAGCGTATGCTCGCCGGCTCGGGGCACTAGCTCTACTATAGCGTCGTCAGGATCAAGGCCGTGCAGCTTCACTTGGGTTTCCAGGGCGTACTGATCCGAGGGAAAAGCGCCGCCTTCCATCAGCACTTTGTAGCGGGTGGGCGTGGCTGGTAGAAGGAAATAAGTAACAGGTGCAAGTTGGTAGTGAGGTTGTTCATCACTACTACCTCGATCGGCTTGGCGCCTACTATGCGGGCTGTGGGCTCTGTGAGGCGCTCATGGAAATGCATCCAGGGCGTATTGCCGGTGAAGTGGCCTTCCACGGCGCGCTCCTGCCAGTTTAGAAACTGCTGCTCGGCGGCAGCCCGGGCGGTGCGGGGTTGCAGGCCCAGGGAGTTGCCGCAGAAATACAGGCTCTCCTGCCCATCGGGGCCGGGCGGAATGTGAAACTGCTGGCGAAACGCGTGCAGCGGATCCTGCGCATCAAGTTGACGGGCGAAATCGAGGGTGGGTTCGAATGTCATCAGTAGCAAAGATAGCCACGAGCCTCACCCCTACACTATGCAGTAGCCGCCATGATTTTGGCGAGGTGCTCCTGCCGTAAGCCAAGCCAGTCCAGGGCATTTTGCCCCAGCATACGGGCCTTCACGTCTTCAGAGTATGGCATGGAGCGAATCAACTGCCCAGGTTCCAGCTCACCCAACGGAAAGGGGTAGTCGGTACCCAGCGTGATTTTGTCAGAGCCTAGGGTTTCTACCAAGTAGTCCAGCATGCGCGGGTCGTGCACCAACGAATCAACCAAAAACGGCCCAAGTACTGGCGTGGGTTCACGGGGTTATCGACGGCACACAAATCAGGGCGTACCTGGAAGCCGTGGGCGATGCGCCCAATAGTGCTGGCGAATGTGCCGCCCCCGTGGGCCACAGCTACGCGCAGGCGAGGCAAGCGTTCTAGCACGCCCCCAAAGATGAGAGAGCACAGCGCCAACGTGCTTTCGGCGGGCATACCCACCAGCCACGGCAGCCAGTACTTAGGCATTTTCTGCTGGGCCATCATATCCCACGGATGGATAAAGACACAAGCGCCTAGCTGCTCGGCTGCTTGAAACACTTCAAACAGCTCCGGGGCATCCAGATTCCAGTCGTTGACGTGGGAGCCGATCTGGACTCCTGCTAAGCCTAGGTCTTTTACACACCGCTCTAGTTCGCGCACCGCCAGGTCGGGGGCTTGCATAGGCAGCGTACCCAGGCCCACAAAGCGGCTGGGGTAGCGCTGCACTACCTCGGCCAGGTGGTCGTTGAGCAAGCAGCTTAAATCGAGCGTATCTAGAGGCTTAGCCCAGTAGCTAAACATGACGGGCACTGTGCTGAGCACCTGCACCTGAGCGCCAAACTGGTCGTACTCTCGCAGGCGCACCTGTGGGTCCCAGCAGTTGTCCTGAATCTCGCGGAAAAACTTGTCATCCTGCATCATCCGGGCGCAACAGGGCCGGTGATGCTCCAAACGGATAAAGCCCCCGTACCCGTACCGTTCCCGCAAGTCGGGCCAGGTTTTGGGCAGGATGTGCGTGTGGATATCGATGGTAAGAGGATGAGCAGAACAGGCCATACCACGGGGTGGAGTAAGCAGGCGGCGCTTTAGATTATTCAGCCGGAGCCGCTACCGGAGCTGGGGGCTGCAGCACCGTGCCGCATACCTGGCAAGTGCGCTTGTGCTCATCCTGCCAGAAGCGGTTCATGATGGGAGGCAACTGCTGCACGATGTCGGTGATTTCCGCAAACTCTTCATAGAGCTTGTGGCCGCAGTTTTCGCAGTACCACTGAAACCCGTCTAGCTCGCCGGGAGTGCGGTAGCGCTCCAGCACCAGCCCAACGGTACCGGCTGGCCGGCGGGGGGAGTGGGGCACGCCGGGAGGTAGCAGAAACATGCTACCCGCCTTTATTTCGATATCTACTGGCTTTCCGTCTTCAATAATCTTCACTACGATGTCGCCCTCCAACTGCAAAAACAACTCCTCCCCTTCGTCGACGTGGTAGTCTTTGCGGGCGTTGGGGCCGCCCACCACCATCACTATGAAGTCTTTGTTGTCTTTGAATACTTGCTGATTGCCTACGGGCGGCTTGAGCAGGTGCCGGTGTTCTTCAATCCACTGTTGAAAATGAAAGGGGCGGGCAACGGGCATAACCTAGGGTAGTGAAGAGGTGAAAACAGTGCGGGCAGGCAAGTAACAATATTCCTGCGTATCGTGCGTACGTAACTTGCCGGCGCCATTGTTCCACTCATGCCGACTAGGTGCGCCTCCCCCTTTTCACCTACCCTACTTCTATGGACTTACTTTCTCAACGCGCCCTCGTGGGTGGTAGCACGCAAGGTATTGGCTACGCCGTGGCCCAAGAGCTAGCCCAGCGCGGTGCGGCTGTTACGCTCATTGCGCGCAATGAAACCGCATTGCGGGAAGTGGCCGCCGCCCTACCTACCCCTGCCGGCCAAACCCATGACTACATTGTGGCTGACTTTTGCCAGCCGGATCAGGTAGCCGAAAACGTGCACGCCTACCTCACCCAACATCCCAAAGGCTTTGATATATTGGTTAACAACACCGGTGGGCCCGCGGGTGGGCCCATTTTAGATGCGCCAGTAGATGCTTTCCGAGCAGCTTTTGAGCAGCACCTCGTTTGCAACCACCTGCTAGCTCAGGCATTAGTACCCGCCATGCGCCAGCGGGGCCGCGGCCGCATTATCAATGTTATTAGTACTTCGGTAAAGCAGCCCCTCCCCGGCCTAGGGGTGTCAAACACCATTCGGGCAGCCGTAGGCAACTGGGCCAAAACGCTAGCAACCGAGCTTGGCCCCGATGGCATTACCGTCAACAATGTGCTACCTGGTGCTACCGTCACGCAACGGCACACCTCGCTCATTGAGAAGAAAGTAGAGCAGACTGGGCAAACCACCGCCCAAATAGAAGCCGCCATGCTCCAGCAGATTCCGGCGCGGCGCTTTGGGCACGCCGCTGAGGTAGCCGCCGCCGTGGGGTTCCTGGCCTCCGACGCAGCCGCCTATATTACTGGCATCAACATACCCGTAGATGGAGGCCGTACCAGCAACTTGTAGAGGCGAATAAAGGCAGTATTAGTAGGTAGTAGGCCCTTTATGCAACCAAGCTTGCTGCCTGCTGCCATCAGAGCACCCTCCTTTATTGTGGTCTGAATGGCTTCTCCCAAAATTGATGCGATCCGCTAGGGGCTCTATATTGCGTCGTCAAGTACGGACGTCCCCGGGTGTGCTCGCCTTCCGGCTGTTATTCTTCTGTCATCAGGGCTCTTATCAGAGGCCCTTTTATGCGGTTCATGCTACTTTCTAAACAGTACGCCACTCGTGGCCCGATACGCTTAGCGCTGATCAGCATGCTGGTTCTGCTCGTGTTTGCCTGGCACTTTTACATGGAGCGTGCGGCCTACTACGACTTGTCGTACCACCTATTTACGTATCTAAAAGACAAGTCGCTATTTGTCCAAAACAGGCGCTTCGTAGCCATTGTCACGCAGTGGCCCACTTTACTGGCCATTCGAGCTGGGTGGCCGCTAGATTCGGTACTGCGGCTGTATTCGGTGGTCTTTGTCCTTTACTATTTAGCTGTATTTCTGCTGTGTGCTTACTGGCTGCGAAATGAGCAGGTAGCACTAGTGATAGTGTTTTTGTTTGTCTTGATGGCCTCGCGAGCCTTCTACTGGGCCCAATCGGAGATGCCACAAGGCCTTGTAGCACTGCTGCTATTTTACGCCGGTGTATCGAGGCAAGCGCCGTTACAACGACGATTCAGCACGCTGGCGTTAGCAGCATTGGTCCCGGTTTTCATCTTTGGACACCCACTTATTATCCTTCCCTTTCTATTTATCTGGCATATGATTGGCTGCTGAATCGACGGTTCCAAGACTGGGCCTACTATGGCATGCTGGTTTTAGCACTAGCCATGTACAAACTGCGGGCTATGCTAATTCCGCCAGGCTCGTACGAGGACATGTACATGACCTTTTTTCCTAACCTAATCAAGTTCTTCCCTAATTACCTAGTACTAAGCAGCTTCGATACATTCTGGGCGCTATGCCGGAAAGAGTTTTTGGCCTTACCGCTTCTTCTAGCTGCTCTTTCCTTCTTTTATGTTAGGCAGCGTGACGCGTTTGCCTGGCTGCGCCTTGCGCTAATGTGGGTATCAGTAGCGGGGTACGTTTTTATTATCAACGTTTCTAAGCCTGACTACACGGAGGCTACCTACCTCGATAACCTATTCTTTCCGCTCACCTTGTTCGTGGCTATTCCTTTTGCATTGGAATTGTTGCCAGCTATAGAGCGCAACTGGAGCAGTCGGGGCCCTGTATTTATTATCGGCTTGCTAACTGTCGTGCTAGGGGCTCGTTTATGGCTACTATGGCACCGCCACATTTCCTACACCGCTTACCAGCAGTGGCTTACTCACTTGCTCACGTACACTCGGCAGTTTCCCGAACGTAAGTTCATCATGTACCCCGACAATGTAGATCCTCACAATCTGCGTTCGGGCTGGCCCTGGTGGGCCGCCGCAAGTGAAACGATGATGGTGAGTGCCCGCCATAGCCCCGACTCGGCCCAAACCGTACGGGTAGGCTGGAACATTGATGAGTTAGCTCAAACGGGCTCCCGCCCAGGTGTACTATTTGGCCCGTTTGAGACGGTAGAAAGTGCCGCAATGCCTGCCAACTACCTCAAGTTTCCACAAACCGCGTATCGTGTGCTTAACACGCTGCCCCCTATGGATACGGCGGCATTGCGCCCGTATATAAGGGCTCACCAAGGAGTGCAGCTCACGTTGGCGGCACCATTACCCGTTTTGCATGCCAACAACTGGAACAAGGTAGAGGTACAGGTAAGCGTACCTGACCACGCCCGACCTCTGCATTCGGGCACCCGGTTGCCGCACCCTACTTTGCTACGCACCGCTTTCTATAAGTCACACGACTGGCCTACGGATGTTGGGCCAATGGAAGCTGCTCTGGAGGTGGATGTATGGCAGCCTTGGAAACAGACACTGCCCCTGCGCACGCCCACACAGCCCGGACGATACACGTTTGAAATCAGCCTTATTAGTAAGAACTATGTGGATTGGCCCGTGCGGCTACGCGTGCCAGTAGAGGTAGTTAAATAACTCTTACTTGGCGAAAAGCCTCGGCTCCACTACTTAGAAGCCAAGGAAATCTGCACGTCGTCTAGGTACACGGGCTGCTTGCTATCGGCACGCCACAGGTATACTAGCAAGCGGCTATTTGCTTTGGCAGCGGCGGGCATGGTAACGGTTTGCTCAACGTATTGCCACTTGTTGTACACTTTTACTGTGCTCAACAAGTCTAATCCTTCCCATAGTAGGTTAGGCTGATTGGGTTTATCACTCCGTACTTCCGTTACAAGCTTAGCAGCGGCCTGCTCATTCGGAAGAAACACCCAAGCTCCAATGGTTAGCTTAGCAGGCCAGTCGGGCGCGAGACGGCTGAGCTTGTTATTATACCCTAGGCTAAAGTCATGGTCAGGAGCAACCATGGTGCTATACGTTCCTGAGTGAGCTTGGTCGCGGCTGAGCAGGGCCAAGCCGGGCGCATCAGGTAGCCACCCATCCAAATTCTCGAAACTGCTAGACGCCAGCACACCAGGAGCCGAGGGAGTGCTGGGTTGTTGAGAGCAGCTTCCTAAAAACAAGGTACAAAGAAGGGCAGCAGAGGCGTATTTCACCATGAGAGAGATGTAGGAAAAAGGCTAGCAGGGCCAGACACATCTGCGTAGCAACGCCCAGGAGCGGCGCTTCACAGGCATGTTACTGATAGTAAAACTTTTTGCTTTTGGTCACGCCCCAATAATACAGCATCTCAGCCTGCAACTCCGACTGATGATAATCTGGCACTGGTGACCACGTCAGGACATTACAATAAGGCGAAATGCGCACTACTGGCTCTGAAGATTGAGCTATTTGATCCATAGACCACCGCTCGCAATCATTATTGACTGGCAGCTTCGTAGCCACATCCATGTAAGTGAACGTAGCAGCAAATAAGACGATGAGAGCAATATAGGCGTGCCGGCGCTGGCCTGACAACCGCAGCACCAAGAAATAGCTCGACAAGCCATAGGCGTAGAACAATGCCAATAAGACGGGTAGAATAGAATCGCCCCGCACTAGATACGCGCGGTAGTCGCGGTAGCCGCCAAAGGGTAGAAGCAGGATGAATGCGCAGGCAAATAACCCTACCCACCGTATGCTGTTCAATACCCGCTGGCGCTCCAAGGAAGGAGCAGTGAAACGATATACTAGCTGGACATTGACCAACACCAGCACAATGAGTACAGGCAATCCCCAGTGAAGCGTAAGTTCCAAATAGACACCAGTGGGCAACAGTTGATAAAGCTCACCTAGAGTGTGTGTATGGGTATTTTCTGCATTGTTACGCCCTATGTACAAGGAGTACAGGCCTAAAACGCCCATAGTGGCAAGAAGCACAACTACCTGCCCCGAGAGCCAGTTACCAGGAATGGCCCGGAGGGATGGCCATTGTAGGCCGTTCTGCCACTGTTGGGCCAGCCAGTACAGGCTGATTCCAAGCAGCAAGATGGCAATAGCCGCAACAGTAATTGGGCCATTGAAGGAAATAACAACGATTAACGCTACCAGTAGCGCTAGTTGCCACGGCCGCAGGTGTAAGGGCTGCTGCCGCTGCACGGCCTGAAAAATAGGCCACCATACAACCAGTAGCAAAGCCATTGGAAAGGCATAAAAGAACGTATAAGTAATAGCATAGTTTGTGATACCCATCTGCTCATAGAAACCACTCGTTTGAAATAAGGGTACCAGAAGGGCTACAGCTACCCAAAAGCTCCACCCCGCACGCGGGCCGCCTGCGCCCAGCCGGATGTAGCACGCTAGCAGCACGGTTAGTAGTGCCTGAGTGGCCGTGTTGAACAACGCAGTGGCCGTGTATAAACTAGCAATGGGGGGAATAAAGTATTGCAGCAGGTGAGGCACCCGCTTCAAGTACAGACCCATAGTGGCATGCGCAAAAAACCGGTTAGTTCCGCCGTACACCTCATTTCTAGTCAGTACAGCCCATCCAAACGGATCATGTAGCACCTTGCTAAACCACTGCGCGGGCAGGATCGTCGGGACGATATCACCATCTAGTGGCAACTGATAGTTTTGCCAATAGGTGTATATCAGATCTAGCACTACAAACGCTATCAACAAGCCCGATAAGTAGCGTTTATTCATACAGCTTGCGTGAATTTAAGCCTCCGGCCAAAGCAGAGTTGGAGGCTATGGTAGCGTGAGCCAGCCTACAATAGACTAGCTCGCCACCAAGAATGGTCGTCTAATAGCAGACTATAGCTACGGGTTAGTCTTTGATACTCAATTTCACATCGTCTACCAAGACGCGGTCCGTCGCATCGGCACGCCACAGGGACATACGGATATGTTGTAGGGACGTGATATTATCAGGCAACACAATGTCTTTACTAACCTGTGTCCACTTATTGTATTCCTTTACCTGCTCTCCCAACCGAATACCGTCGCCGAAAACCTGCTGGTTTGTAGCTGGGTCCATTACCTGAACGCCTAGCATTCCGGTTGCCTTATTGCTGGGCAAATACGCCCAAGCTTCTAAGTGAACCGTCTTAATTTTCGCGGGAGTAGCTAGGCCAAGCGCCATATCAAACGTAGTGCTGAACTCATGGTCCTTGTCTACTTTGATGGCATACTGTCCCGAATGCGCGTGCCCCTTATCTAACGTGGCAGGGTCATTGTTCCAACCAGCAAGCGACTCGAAGTCATTGGCAGTAATCGTTTTGCTGTCGGAAGCAACGGCTGATGTATCATCCGATGAGCAGGCGCCTAGGAAGGCCAAACCGAGCAAAACAGCAATTTTTTTCATGTAGAGGAGTGATAGATACAGTTTGTAAGTCTAGCAAAGGTAGGTAGTCTGCCTATGAACTACATGCACTTTCTACCACCTAGCCAAGGCTCATATAAAGCCAATGCACCCACCTTACTCCACCGAGAATTCCAGAATTTCACCTCGGATAGGAAAGGCCGGATACGGAATGTTCTCCTGAAAGTAAGGATGGTAGTCGTTGGTAGGTAGCCAATGCTGAGCCAGAATAACATGCATAAGGGTATTGGGCACCACCGTATACTGGTCTGACATATAAGCAATAACGCGTAAGTGATTTTCGTCAGGGCCTATGCGCCAGATGATTTCGGTAGGGCGCCATTCTATTTCATACCATGTGTCGTGGGGTGAGAACAGCTCCGTTGAACTGAGTACCACGCGGGTCGAAAGAGCAGTACTGGCCCCATCACGATGAAGCCGATAGGTCTTGCCTTCGTATACAATCGGCTCGTCGTTGCCATTAACGCCACAAGGTGGCGTTGCGGCGGCGCCATTTACGAGATGAGGAATATCCTGGCGCATGTAGTCGAAGTTGTTGCAGCCGATGACGATAGAATCACAGCTTTCGTCTTGAAAAGCGCCTCCTTCACGCAGCCACCGCCGGCGGTGACGGGCCCGGCCTTCATACCCATCGTTGCGATAGTTGCGGTAACGTACGCACTGAGCCTTAAATATTTCTATGTCGATTTCGGAAAAGAAGGCACGTTCGTCATCGGTACAAAAACCGCCACGGTAGTCCCGATTCAGCGAATTCCAAGGTTCACCAGCCGCTGAGAACAGCCAGAATGCAGGCTTATTCCATTCCAAACGCCAGCTGAATTAACTATTTGAGGAAACCGAATGCGGGCCCGAAACCGTCCGTACGTAAACCCGAAGAGCGTCCGCACAGAAGCATCATACTTATGCGGATCTGCCGGGTCAGCAGCCGGATTAATAAGCTGAATACGACCTGAGTCGGCTACTGATGCCGTTGGGCCATCGTCACCCACAGTTACCACTGGCAAAGTAGTAGGATCAAACTGGTGCTTCAGCCGATTGTAAGCAGCCGGTGTAAAGGAGTTATTGTTGACATCAGCTACCACTGGCACGTTTGGCATTTTGGCTCCACCAAAACTGCTGTACCGAAAACTAGCTTCCATCTGTTCCGCCGTGGCTGGCATACGCCAGTCTCGGGCCGGTAGAGGAGCCCCTAACTTTGGCGGGCGCATGTATATCTGCAGTTGCTCATCGGCCACTTGCACAACCGTATGAGCAAAGGAGCGGCCTAAGAAGTACGTAAACGGGTTGAGATAATGGCCATCCGACCGTCGGCGATGACAGTCGCGAGCATAGAAATCAATCTCGGAGGTATCAGTAGTGACGACCAGCATAAATCGGTAACGGCCCATACGGGGGGGCCTTTTCCACCGACCATAGAGGTTTTCATCATCCGGCCCATCGGGTAGTGGCCTAGAGCCTGCTGGCGCATCCATGAACAGGCTCTCATTTCTAGGGTTTCCTCGCAGACGCACACCCGCCTGAAGCGTAGTACCTCCCGCCCTACGAGGTACTGCTATCTTCCGAAACCCTGGCTGCTTACCTTCATCGTAGCCCCACGTGCCGTAGAAATTTTCATCATCCCGAGGATGGCCAGGCTCAAATGCGTAGCTCTCATTTTGATAGAAGAGCGCATAAAACAAGGTATCTCGCTCAGAAGTGTTTGCAATAGTAAGGCGACAGTTGAATAAAGCTGGGCTTTCACTACTACCCTCTGGATGAGGAAATACACGGCCCGGCCGACGTATGGTCATCTCTGCGTTATAGCGCCGAATAAGCTGGCCGGCTGGTGCATCTGTTTCGCCCGCGTAATTAGCTAAGGCGGTAAATGAGGTAATGCGCAAAGGGGCAGTGAAAGAGCCAACTTGTGCCATTCCCAGTACTGGCCACAAGGTGCTTACCAAGAACCAACACATCCGCCCCATTCGCAAAGTCACGATGGCAGGCCACATGCCTCTTACCCATTTGTATAGCTCAAGCAAAAAATCTCGGCAATTAGTCATCACACAGCACAGTAAGTAACGAAGATAGAGAGGCAAACCAATCCTGGCCTCTTCAGGGGCGCAACTAGGATGCAGTGGTTATCTATCGTGTAAAACGGACATAAACCTATCTTTGCACAACTATCTTGATGACTCTTTACCCCTGAGCCCTGTGCATTCCGATTACGAAGCAACTTACCATCAGATTGAAGAGGGGCACTGGTGGTTTCAGGCCCGGCGCGGTATGGTGTTCCAGCTAATTCAGGAACTGCAGCTACCCAAATCAGCTTCCATTCTGGAAATTGGCTGTTCCGGAGGACCCCTATTGTTGGCCTTGCGGCAAGCAGGTTATACCAATCTTACGGGCATTGACATTAGTACCCAGGGGGTTCAGCTTGCCAAGCAGCGCGGTTTTGAGCACGTTGCTGTTATGGATGGTGCTAAATTAGAATTTGCAGACGCCAGCTTCGACTTGGTTATTGCCTCAGATGTGCTAGAGCACATTGAAAATGAGAATCAAGCCTTACAAGAGTGGAAGCGCGTACTACGCCCCGGCGGTCAGCTGATCGTCTTCGTGCCGGCTTTCCAGTTTCTATGGAGTTCTCACGACGATGTGAATCAGCATTTTCGGCGGTATTCCAGCCAACAGCTATCCACCGCTATTGCTCACAACGGGCTACAGCAACAGCGTTTGTCGTACTGGAACTCTCTCTTATTCGCACCGGTAGCCCTGGTACGGCTGCTACGTAAACTTTTGCCGGGAACGGAGCCTTCTCCATCAGGAGACTTGCAGCTACTCCCCGCCTTTCTGAACACCTCTCTGCTTTCGCTATTGCGCACAGAAAACCGAATACTGCGCCATTTAAACCTACCGGTAGGCGTGAGTGTATTTGCCCTAGCCCGTAAGCCTGCTTAGTCATTTCTGCTCTTCCCTGCTTTCTGTCACTCCGTGGATCTTTCCGTCGTTATTCCCATCTACAACGAAGAAGCCAATATTCTCTCGCTCTACGAGCGGCTACGTGGGGTTCTTGATGGAATGTTATTGCCAGGAGGCTACGAATTCATTTTCGTAAACGATGGCTCACGCGATAAGTCGCTGGTACTAATTCAGCACTTAATAGTGCGCGATACGCGGGTCCGGTACGTAGATTTTAGCCGCAATTTCGGGCACCAAATTGCTGTTACGGCCGGCCTAGACCGTGCCACAGGCGAGGCAGTCGTCATTATTGATGCTGACTTGCAGGACCCACCGGAGCTGATTCCGCAGCTGTACCAGCGCCTACACGAAGGCTACGAGGTAGTGTACGCAAAGCGCCGCTCCCGCCAAGGCGAAAGTGCCGCTAAGAAGTTCACAGCCAAACTGTTCTACCGCATTCTGGCTAGCATTACCCACATTTCTATTCCAGTTGACACGGGAGACTTTCGCATCATTTCTGAGAAGGTTGTGCGCGCCTTACGGCAGATGCCCGAGCAAAATAAGTTTATCCGAGGTCAGATTTCTTGGATTGGATACCGCCAAACCTACGTGGAATATGACCGGGCAGAACGGGCTGGCGGCGCCACGGGCTATACATACCGTAAGATGCTTCGGTTGGCCCTGGACGGTATTACGGCTTTCTCCGACGTGCCCTTGAAAGCAGCTACCATTAGCGGGTTTGTGGTATCTGGCCTTGCCTTCCTGGTAATGATTTATACCCTGTATGCCCGTTTTGCGACGGACAACTACGAGGCTGGGTGGGCGTCGTTGATGATTAGCATCTTGTTCCTAGGTGGGGTGCAACTCATTGCTGTGGGTATCATTGGTGAATATCTAGCGCGGCTATCTGCCAATGTGCGGCAGCGGCCGTTGTATATTGTGTCAGACTCTAACCTGCCGGAGCCGACCAGCGAACCATCTGCTACTGGACGCTAGGCTTCGTCCTATGTAGTCCCTATGATTCAGCTTCAGAATTATATCAACGGCCGGCTGGTGCCTCCCAGTGCTGGTTGTTACCTACCTACTCTTGAGCCGGCTACGGGTCAGCCCCACGCCTACTTGCCCGACTCTGACGCCGCGGATGTAGCGCTAGCGGTGCAGGCGGCAGAAGAAGCGCTACCGGCTTGGCGCACTCGCCCGGCTGAAGAAAGGGGCCGGCTTTTGGTTCGTATTGCGGAATTGATTGAGCGCGACCAGGATCGACTAGCTGCGGCAGAAAGCCAGGATAACGGCAAGCCCGTGCACTTGGCCCGCACCGTCGATATCCCACGAGCGGCCAGCAACTTTGCTTTTTTTGGTACGGCGGCACAGCATTTTTCATCTGAAACCCACTTCCAGGAGGGCATTGCGCTAAACTACACGGTGCGCCACCCGCTAGGCGTGGTAGCGTGCATTACCCCTTGGAACCTGCCGCTCTACCTATTCACATGGAAGATTGCTCCGGCTCTCGCCGCTGGGTGCTGCGTTGTGGCCAAACCATCGGAAGTTACACCGTACACTGCATTTCTCCTGAGCGAGTTGTGTCAGGAAGCTGGCTTGCCGCCGGGGGTGCTCAACATTGTGCATGGTACGGGCGCCAAGGTGGGCCAAGCCCTGGTGGAGCATCCAGCAGTGAAGGCCATCAGCTTCACGGGGGGCACCAAGACCGGGGAACACATAGCACGCACGGCGGCACCCTTATTCAAGAAGCTTTCCTTGGAGCTAGGGGGTAAGAATCCCAATCTAGTCTTTGCCGACTGCAACTTGGAAGAAGCCGTGAGCACCAGCCTACGGAGTTCCTTTACCAATCAGGGGCAAATTTGCTTGTGTGGCTCCCGCATCTTCATCGAACGGCCCATTTATGAGGCATTCAAGCAGGCCTTTCTGCAGGGAGTAGCCGCTTTAACCGTCGGCGACCCGCAAGACCCGGCTAGCCAACAAGGAGCCTTGGTCAACGAAGCTCACTTGCAAAAGGTGCTTGGGTACGTGGCACTGGCTCATGAAGAGGGCGGCCGCTTGCTGGCTGGAGGACAACGGGTGTACTTACCGGGCCGCTGCGCTAGCGGATACTTCATGCAACCTACTGTATTTGAGAGCTTACCACCCAACTGCCGCGTAAACCGGGAGGAAATCTTTGGTCCTGTTGTCACACTCACTCCCTTCGACTCCGAAGCGGAGGTTATTCAGTGGGCCAATGGCACGGAGTATGGATTAGCCGCCACTATCTGGACCACGGACTTGAAGCGCGCTCACCGGGTAGCACACGCTCTGCACAGCGGCATTGTGTGGGTGAATGCGTGGCTGCATCGCGACTTACGCACACCCTTTGGGGGTATGAAGAGTTCTGGGGTGGGTCGCGAAGGCGGACTTGAGGCGTTGCGTTTCTTTACCGAGCCGCAGAATGTTACCATCAAACTATAGGCAACCTGCTACCAAATAACAGGTTACCGTTTTAGCGTACGTCCCACCGGTACAAGTGTAGCTTCCCTGACTGGGCCAGCAGGGTTAGGTGCTGGTTGGTTGGAAAGCTAGCGCCTGCCTCCACCAATTGACGAGCGTACGGGTTGGTTTGCCGGGCGGCCAACGAGTCGGTGCCGTCATGGTAGCTCTGGTCGTAGAGCACGAGTACGGGTTTGCCATTGGCTACTAGCTGCCGACGTAATTCCGGTGCCGGACCAGCAGAGTCAAACACACTACGCAGCAGCTTAGCATGCACAGGTGGCGTACGCGAAAGTTTCGTAGCCATTAAAGGCAGGTTGGTGCGCAGGGCTAGCTGGTAGCTATGCAGGGAGTGGCGGTTATCATCATCCAGCGTTAGGTCCATGTCTTCACTGCCCACATGATAGAATGGCACGGGTAGAATAGCCTGGTAGTCGTGGGGCCGAAGCGACGCTAGCAGCGGCGCCAATTCCGGTTGCGCTTGCACATTGGTGAGCGGGTTGGGCAAGATGCTATGCCGGTAGTGCTTAATGGTGTCGCGCATGTCGATGAGGCAAGTAACACCAGAGCCACCACTACTACCCAACGAGCAGTCCACCGGCCAATGCGCAGCCAATAATCAAGCCCCGCTACCACCAGTAGGTTCACCATCCAGAAGAAAGGCCAGCAGAAGCGAGCTACCGTACGAAAATGAGCAGCGGCTCCCGTAATCTTGTGCAGGTAGAAAAAGACACTCAGGTAATTATGCCACGTAAACTGTCCGTCCTCTACTTCGTACACCGTGCCCACCGAAGCAAAAAAGCCTGCCAACGACGCTACCCCAAGCAGGAGAAGTAGGCGCTGTTGCGGGAGTTGCCCCCAGCTCCGCCACCATTGCCGTACCAGGGCCCGCCGAAACACCCACCCAATAAGCGCAACCACGAGCCCGAACAGGGCAAAGGCACCTAAGTACGCCTGCGACTCTTCTGAAACCGGTTTGGTTGGCTCAAAGATGAAGTGTGTAGTTTCGTATGCGTAGGGCTGAATAAGCGCTAGCGCCTGTAGCTTCCACGCGGGTGTATTGAAACCCGTGGGGGTTGTTAGTCGCAGAGAGTAGTAGGCGTCTACCAAGCGCACGAACCCAACGCTTAGGAGCATGGGCGCTAAGGTCAGCACGGTGCTCATCAGCAACAGTGGCTGCTGCCGCCAGCGGCCGTTGGGAAGCAGCCACAGGGCAAAGAAAGCAGCCGTGAGCAGCGCTAACTGCGGCAGATAATACAGATGCACAAAGGAAATAAGCGTGAAGGCCGTTGTCAGACCAGCTACCAGCCTTCCGATGGGTTGTCCTGCCTCCGCGCGGTCGTACAGGCGCATTAGCCCCCAAATGGCAAGCAAGATCACCCAGCTATACGACAGGTTGAAATGCCCCATCAGCAAACGCCCTAGCTGGGGGTTAAGCCAAGGTAGTACAACTGAAAACACCACTATCAGCCCCCAGTAGTGCAGTATGCGGTGCAGAATGGCTACCAGCAGCCCCGTACTAAGCAACATACCTGCTAATAGCAGCACATGGTAGATGTCAATTCCCCAAGGCGATACATCCGAGACGTAGCGCGACCATAGCCGGACGAGCCACGCGAGCAGGGGCGTGTTATCGGTGTAGAAAATGTAGTCGCCGAAGGGGTAGTTCATCATTCCAAACCACCGCATACCGTAGGCCGCGGGCTGTTGCACGTAGGCTTGAAAGGTGAAGTAGTTTTTCATTCCGTCGAAGCCGGAAACCAGCAGGTGCTGGCCTGGCTCGGTAAGCAGGAGCCAAAGGCCCGAAAAACCAGCAAACACTGAAGCAGCAAAGCCGCGCCCAAGAGAGCGGCCTGGGAAGGACGGCGGCGAAGTACCGTCAACAGGAAATGCATCGTCAAAAACTGAAAAATCAGCGAATAATTTCGAGGCGGCAGATGCGGTGCTGGCTACCTACGCGCAGTTCTGCCACGTACAAACCTGTAGCAGGAAAGCTATGAACATCAAGCCATTGCTCGTGCTTACCGGCTGACTGTTGGCTTCCGCGCAATAGGCTCACAACCTCCCGGCCCTGACTATCCAGTACGCGCAACCAGACGGCAGCGGCGGTGGGCAAGCGGTACGTCAGCAGGCTAGACTCGTTGAACGGATTGGGGTAGCTCGGCTCCAATACTATGCCCGTGGCTACCTCGACTGGCTCATCTGGGTTCGTACCCGAAGCAGAGGTGCTGGGGGCGGCGGGGGTACCGCTGTTGAGGCTATTTCCCGGGCAGTGCCGAATAAACGAGTACTGACGGCCAATAAAGCGCAGATGCGCTTCGTCCCAGGAGCTTGGCTGGCCCTGCTCAGCCATCTTTTGGCTGTAGGCCTGGTACACAGCCCGCTGGTTTTCGGTTTGAGTTGCCGTCAGATTAAGGGGCCGTCGGCTACTGTCGTACCCCACATACAACTGGTATCGGCACTCCGTCTGGGCTGTGGCGGCCAGGGCCAGTTCCCCTGCCATTCGGTGGTCAGAATGGTCGCCGGGGTTGTAGCGCTCATTTGGCTGGGGAGTATGTACTTCGAGCTTGGCGCTTCCTACTTCGCGCTGCAACAGTGCCCGCACAGTCGCGACTAGGTCATTCCATGAAGTGTAGGCCGGTCCATGATCTAAGGGGCCAACAGGACGCCCTGCCTTAAAAAGCAACTTCATGCTTTGGAACCCGCCCCGGCTTTGTCCTTTGCCATCAAGGTTGCCATCGGGTAAGTGCAAAAAGTAGGCAACGGTACTCCGGTAGCGCACCACTGTCACCGAATGGGCATTGACGCTTTCTTGCACTGGCATAGGTACTGTGCTGGCAGCCGTAGTAAGGTTAGCCGCTTTTTGTACAGCAGCTTGGCAAGCGGTTTCCCGGCTTTGCCAGTACGCATCATCTACTTTATTGGCCTGTCCACCCGTGAGGCAAATGAAAACCACTTTCGCGTTGCGCCGCTGCACATCATCGCACGCATCAGAGCCCATAAAGAGCTGCCAGTCATCGGGGTGGGCTGTGATATAGACCGATACCGATCGGGAGTTAGGGGCCGATACGGGGGTTTGAGCCCACCCGCGGGCGGCTCCAAGCACAGTAAGTGTAAGGAGAAAAAGGCGGAGTAGGAGTTGAACCATACAGTAGTGCACAGGTGGTTGTGGAGCAGGGAGCCGGCAACAGTCAATCAGCGAAATTTACATACCCCGTCTTAGCTTATTTAAATTCATGTTGTTGGTTTTTGGCCAAGGGTGGCTGTTTCTCGATGAGCGTAATATTTACTCTCTGATTGCCTCATTTCACTGTGTAAAACAAAAAATCCCCGTTGCACCGAGTACTGTGCAACGGGGATTCCAGAAAAGGTTATACAGCGCGCGAAACGCTCTAAAAACTACTCTACCAACTAGTTGAACCGGGCCAGTGTGGCTTCCAAATCGCCCAGGGTAGTTTCGGCAAATTGCAACGAATCGGGTGGGCTGCTGGTGCGCACGTCCTGGCGTGCGACGAATGGCGTTCCGTTTTCATAGCGCATGCCCAGAAGGACCACTTTCGTGAAAGAAGGCACCGACATAAACTGATAGCCTCCAGCTTGGGGCTGGCCCGCTAGTACTACCCGCCGGCCAGGCACCACAACGCGCAACGTGGTATGCTCGGTGGCGCTGGCGAAGGGCACGTAGTAAGGTGAAGCAGGGCCGCGCCACTCTTTCCCAACCGCTACCCAGCCCAACTGCCCTACCCATAGCCCACCAGTCACGTCGGTGAAGCCGGGCAGCGTGGCTTCGGGGTCGCTGGCTGTGGTAGCAAGCATTTCATCGGCGGCAGTAGCCCGCCCTTCTTGGAAGGAAAAGCGGATGGGCAGCGTCATGCGCACTTTTACGGCTTGTCCACCCTGGCGGCCGGGCTTCCAGCGGCCAGAGGTTTGGCGTAACACGCGCAGCACTTCATGGTCGCACCCGTCGCCAAGGCTCCGCACAATGCGCGGGCTAGTGATTCGCCCGCTTTCATCTACCACAAACGAAGCCAATACCAATCCTTGCGTTTGGCGCTCCTGCGCCTGGCGTGGGTAGCGAATGAGGCGGTTGAGGTCGGCGGGGCCATTGCCATAGCCGGGCATTTGCTCGGCTGTGGTGTACACATTTTGCTCCGGCTCCTCTTTGCTAGGAGCCTCGGCCCAGCGAACTGGCTCTGTAGCGGGGGCAGCCTGCCCATAGTAAAGCTGCTGCACGCGCCGGGCTTCCTCCGCCATTTCTACCTGCATTTCGCGCCCAGCAGCTAGGGCCAGCTGTTGCCCTCCGGCGGTAGCGCGCACCAATACGGCCCCTGCCAGCTCTAGCGCAACGCCGGTTTCGGTTTCGGTGAGGAGGTTAGACAGCAATAGGTCCGCTAGGGAATAGCATTCCTTTAGCTCTATCCACACGGTTCCGGTAGCGGGGCGTTGCTGCCGGTCAACAAGGGCACCTGCCGGAATACGCACGATGGTACCATCCTGCCCACGCAATTCGGCGGGCCGGGCCGGGTCAATCTGAAAATATTCGCTGGCCTTCAGGGTCAGGTCCTGTAGACGGGCTTCCATGGGAGGGGCATCAGCATTGAAGGCCTCAGGTTTGTGGACGCCGCGCTGATACACTATTAAAGGAGCATTGCGGCTAGTAGGCCGCTCTACGCGGTGCCAATCGCGCCGCACGGGGGTTGCCACGGGCTGCGCCAGGGAATCCAGGTTGAGCGTATCGGCTAGGGCCGGGCTAGTAGCTGGCTCCGTACGGGCTGGCTTCTCTTGCTGGCAGGCAGTACTAAGAATCCCTAGCAGTCCTATCTGCAGGAAACGAGTTGGGGTAAACGTTGGCATACGCGTGCTCTACGCTAAAAAAGTCCGTTTTACTGCCCCAAGGATACGCTTTTCCAGTAAATAGTTGAGTTAAACCTATTTTAGTATAGCTATGCCGCTACTCATTGCCTATACTTCTATTTTAGAAGCTCATTGCTGTGGTCTTATGGGCTTCTACTCGCTCGCCAAGCCAGAACGCAGCTGTTTAACCCGGCAGGCACCCGTTCCTCTTGTTTCTACGCTGTTCTTATGCTAGACCTTGTAATTGATGCCCGGCCGGCAGCCCTAAGCCCAGGCTTTGCGGTTCGCCGAATTCTACCTTACCGACTGCGGCGCATGCTAGGCCCTTTTATTTTTATGGACCATGCTGGCCCCGTACATATGGCCCCCGAGCAACTCTCGGCGTTAGATGTGCTGCCACACCCGCACATTGGCTTGTCCACGGTGAGCTACCTATTTGGCGGGCAGGTTACCCACCGCGACAGCCTAGGCGTACAGCAAATTATTCGGCCCGGAGAGGTAAACTGGATGACGGCAGGCAGCGGCATTGCTCATTCTGAGCGGTTTGAGGACCCTGCAACGCTAGCTGGTGGCGCCTTAGAAATGCTTCAGACGTGGGTGGCCCTACCCGAAGCTGATGAGGAATGTGCTCCGTCCTTCACCAACTATCAGACCCACAAGCTACCTGTTTTCACCGAGCCAGGCGTGTGGATGCGCTTGATTGCTGGCAATGCCTTTGGGCTACATAATGAGGTACGCACCCACTCGCCCTTGTTCTATTTGCATGTAGTACTGCAACCGGGTGCCCGCTTCGGCTTGCCCCAGGGCTACCCCGAGCGGGGTGCCTACGTGGCTAAGGGGCTGGTAGAAGTAAGCGGCCATACCTACGGACCAGGACAGCTACTCGTATTCACCCCAGGCATCGACCCGGTACTTGTGGCCCGTGAGGCTAGCACCCTTATGCTCCTTGGGGGCGAACCCCTCGGCGAGCGGTTTATCTGGTGGAACTTTGTATCCTCAAAACGAGAGCGGATCGAGCAAGCAAAGGCCGATTGGCAAGCCGGCCGGATTATTCTACCGCCTAATGATAACAAGGAGTTTGTGCCCCTCCCACAGGATAAAACTAGGCCAGCAGGTAGCGGCTCGCCCCCACCCCAAGCCCTGTCGTGAACTGATGGGCAGGATTAGGCTGGTAATTACCAGAACGAGTTCTGCTGCCCAAACGGCTGCAACCGGCTAACGAATTAATACTAACTTAATTGGATTTTAAGCTAATATTATTAGCTTTGAAGCATTGTTCTCATTGCCATCCTTTCCTCCTGATGACTATGAAAAGCGGGCTTCCCTACATGGTGTGTTGTCAGCTTACGCTGGCAGAAGTGCAGTGCGGACAAATAGTCGGCACCCGGCAGGTAAAGCGGCTGGTTTCTAGCCAAACTGCTGAGCTACACGAGATACTAACGGACCTCTACGAGCAATTTCGCAGCCCTTACTTGCTCGGGCTACAAATTACTTCTATCCGCTTTCATCGGAGCAGCACCACGGAAACCCACGACTACGTAGTTGTGGAGAACCAGCCATCCTACTACCACTAGCTACCAGCCTTACCGCCGGGTAAGTAGCTGTGCTGGTAGCTAGTGGCAGCAGAATCATAGGTTTTTCAACACGTAGTCCGTCATCTGGCGGTACAGGTGCAGGCGCGTGTTGCCACCCGAAATGCCGTGGTTGCGGTTGGGGTAGTACAGGGTCTGGAAATCCTTGTTGGCTTTCACCATTGCTTCCACAAAGGCTACTGAGTTTTGGAAGTGTACGTTGTCGTCGCCTGTGCCGTGCACTAGTAGCAGTTTGCCTTTCAGCTTGTCAGCGTGTTGCACGGGAGAGTTATCGTCGTAGCCCTGGGGATTTTCCTGGGGCGTTTTCAGAAACCGCTCTGTGTACACCGTATCGTAATAGCGCCAGTTCGTAACTGGCGCCACCGAAATACCCATCTTGAAGATATCGGCATTCTTCGTCATAGCCAGCGCGGTCATATAGCCTCCGAAGCTCCAGCCCCAGATGCCAATGCGCGATTTGTCAACGTAGGGCAGGGTAGCTAGGTAGGCGGCGCTTTCTCCCTGGTCAATAGTTTCTAGCTTACCAAGGTTAGCGTAGGTGCTTTTCTTGAATGCAGCCCCGCGCGCGCCCGTACCCCGGTTATCTACCGACACCACAATGTAGCCGTGCTGGGCCAACAGTTGATGCCAGAGGTAATTGGTAAAGGCAATGCCACCGCCCTGATCATCCTTTACTGTTTGGGAGCCAGGGCCGCCGTACACGTACATGAGCACGGGGTACTTTTTACTTGGATCAAAATTGGCGGGCTTCAGCACCGACGCGTTGAGGGCTACCCCGCTAGCGGTTTTGAAATTGATGAACTCCAGCTTGCTGAAAGTAAAGTTTGTCAGCTTCTGGCGCAGTGCGGCATTGTCTTCCAGCACTTTCACCAGCTTGCCATCTTGGCCGCTACGTAAGCTTACTACCTGTGGCTCGCCAGCCTGCGAGTGATAGTTGAGGAAGTAGCGCGTATCGGAGCTCATGTTCACGGCGTTGGTACCGGGGCCGGCTTCACTGAGCCGTACTTTGCCCTTACCTTTTACATCAACCCGGTAGAGATGGCGCTGCAGGGGCGATGCCTCTGTGCTGGTGAAATATACGAGGCCCTTCTTCTCGTCGAAGCCGTCGATGTTAGTGATTTCCCAGTTACCCTTTGTAAGCTGGCGCACCAACTTGCCGTTCATAGCATACAGGTACAGATGGCGGTAGCGTCTTTCTCACTAGTGAACAGAAATTCCTTCCCACCTTCGAGGTAGCGTAGGTCGTCGGTCACGTCCACGTAGGCCGGGTCCGTATCGGTTAGAACTACCCTGGTTTTGCCGGTGGTCGCATCGGCGTGCAAGATTTCCAGCTTATTCTGCAAGCGGTTCAGGCGCTGAATGCTAAGCAAGTTGGGCGTCTGGGTCCAGAGGATGCGCGGAATGTATTGGTTGGTCTCGGCGCCCACGTCCATTCTCGTGGTTTTGGCGGTGCCCACCTCATAGGTAGAGATGCCCACCACCGAGTTTTTTTCTCCGGCTTTGGGGTACTTATAGCGGTAGTCCTGCGGGTAAAGGGGGCCCCATTCCTGCATGTTATACTCGGGCACCTGGCTTTCGTCGAAGGTGTAGTACGCTAGCTGCCGCGAATCGGGTGACCATTGAAAGCCCTGCGCAAACGAGAATTCCTCCTCGTATACCCAGTCAGTGCCGCCATTGATGATGCGGTTCGTAGCGCCATCCGTTGTCACGGCGGTTTCGCGCATGGTACCCAGGTCGGTTACAAATACGTTGTTGTCGCGCACGAAAGCAATGTGCTTACCATCGGGAGAAAACGTGGCGTAGAGCTGCTTGCCAGCCGTTTTACTGAGGGGCGTCAGCTGCTTGGTACCCCGGTCATACACAAAGAAATACGACTTACTAGAGCGCCGGTAGATAGGCTCCGTATCAGTGCTGAACAACACCTTGGTTTCGTCGGCATTGAAGCGGTAGCCGTCTACGGGTAAGAGCTGGTTCTGGCCCAGCAGTTTCAAGTCGGTGGCAGCCACGAGCGTTTGCACTGCTTGGCCGGTGGTCACATCGTGCTGTACCAAGTCGCCCTTATCAAGGGCAGAGTAGTAGCGGCCATCTTTCATCCAGTTGAACCCAGGTACGGAGCGGATCTGAAAGGTGCCTTTTTGCCAGATGTCTTCGAGCGTAATGGTGGATTTCTGCTGAGCAAAAGCGGCTGGCAAGGTAGCCGGCAGTACTACTGGGCTTGCCACCGACAGCAGCAAGGCAAGCCCAAAGGAGCGGAGCGTCATGGAAAGAAGAAAAAGGAGGTATAAGTAAAAGTAGCAAACACCGCCGGGTGGTTGCACCCACCAGCGCCTGCCAAAGCGCGGCTTTTACTTAGCACGTATGAAAGCCGGGCCGCCTGCCGTTATGCTTTGCAATAGGCAACTTCCCTTCTTCTTCCGACCTTTACTGCAGTATGCGCCTTCGTTCTATTCTTCTGCTTCTGTTGCCCTTGGCAGCCTGCGAGCCTTCCCTTGAGTCGGGCCCGCGTGTGGACCTAATTAGCAGTTCTCGCTTCACTACCGTTGACCAGCGGCTCACCGTCCCTGCCGACACAGTAACAACTAAGGTGTACGCTGCACAGGAAGACGATAGCGCTCCGCTGACCAACTTACGCATCGAGCTTAACTATTCGCCTCAGCCCACACCCTTCATCTACGATGCGCTGTATGACCCTGAAAAGCCGGGTGTAACTACGCTCGTATACCTCGACTCCACCTTTACCCGTTCTGATTTCGCCTTCACAAGCGTGCATTCTGCTCGCACAACGGCAGGCCTGGAAACGTGGAGCTACACATTTACGGATGCCAACAAGAAGCAAGGGGCTCGGAGCATCAAGGCTCGTCTTACTAGAGTTGATTCGCTTAGCCTTTATCATAGCTACTCAGTAGTACTGCAAGCTCCTGCCACTGTGGACAACAGCCGGCGCAGCTTCTTGGCGCTCCGGGAAGGCCTAGCCATGCCCAAGTTTATGGTGCGCACCAACGCCGAGAATCAAGCCTTGGTAGACTTAATCTACTACCCTGGTAGCGCTAGTTCTGGTCCGGTGCTGGCTACCCCCGCCGACCCCGGCCTGACGCTTTCCTCGCGGTGGGTTCCTCGTAGAGCTACTCAGTTGCGACTTACTTCTCTCAATAATGCTGCGTTTCAGGCGCTTACTACCCCAACCCTGATAACTGCTGCCTTCGCTGGGGCATCTCCTACGGTGACCAGGACCCCGCCCGTGGAGCTCAACACAGTAGTGGCCTTTCAAACTCCTGAAAATAAGACCGGTTTGTTTCGGGTTGCAGCCATCAACACCACAGGAATTCCATCTATATCATTACAGGTTATTGTGACCAAGTAAGGATACCAAACGGACTACACACAAACGGCTCCCACTACTGGAAGCCGTTTGTGTGTAGTCCGTTTGGGTAGCTGTTAGAAGTTGACCCCGACTGTAACAGAGGTAGTAAAGCGGTTGGTTTTAACGCCTATTACTGGTTGTAGACCACTTGCTAAAGTATAGGCAGAGGTGTAGCTATCATCGGTGTTGTATACACCAGCCAGATCTATGTACACGTTGCGCTGGTACAGCCCCAGGCCCCCAGTAAAGTAGTTCTGCGCCCGGTTGAAGGTAGACGTTTTGAAGGGGTCACCGTTGTGAGCGAAGCCAGCCCGCACCCGGAACACATCAAAACGGCCTTCTACCCCGCCGCGGAAGTTTACCGCCGAACCGTAGGTGTTGCTAACGGCTTCATTTTCTACGTCAAACACTCCGGCACCACTGTCGGAACCGTCGCCGTTGAGACGAGCCTGGGAGTAGTTCACGTATTCCACGTCGCCCGTCACGAACCCGTACTTGCCTAGTATGACGGCTGCCCCACCCGTAGCGCGGAAGGGTGTCGTGAGGTTGTAAGAATATTCTCCCGGAGCAGTGCTTTCTGCTCTCGATGTACCCGTGTTCGGAAAAGGTTCTTCGCTAAAGTTGGTACGCAATGAGGCTCCGTACGAGTCCGTTAGCTTGGAGAAGGTAGGCGTCTGCACGGAAGCACCTAGCCGTACCATGTCCGTGGGCCGGTAGATAAGCCCAAGGCGGAAGTTGACGCCGGTACCCTGCGTTTCCAACGTGTTGCGACGCAACAAGCTCGTAAATGGCGTTGAGGGGTCATTTTCCGTTTCGGTAAAGTCTCGCGTTTCGTTGTAGCGCGTGCTCACGATACCCAGGGCACCACCGATATATAGTTTGTCGCGGAAGCTGGCCCCATAGCCAAAGTCAAATTGCGTTTGCGCACCACTAGTTTGCACCGTTTCTTCCTGCACAATCTCCCCATTTCGTGGGGTAAGTACTAGGGCATCATTGGGTGGGGTTCCCACAAACTCCGATAAGTACGTGCCATAGGCTAGCCCGTCTAAGGAAGTATAGCCCGTCTGGAACTCGTTATCGATGTCGTCGTAGCTAACTCGGGGCTCCCGGAACCGCTGGAATAAGGAACGGTTGTCGGTGGTGGTGTTGCGGTACCGATACCGCTGGTTGAAGTCGTTCAGGCGAGTAATTCCAAAGGCAAACGTACCGGAACGCCACTCGGAAGTGTTGTCATCGTCGGGTAACCGGTTGGTGAAGGCTATGCCGAAGTTGCCAATATTTAAGCTCGAACGAGTGTCGGAGAGATTGGCAGCGCCGGTTTGCGTTTTGGACGTTGTTTGGCTGTAGCCAGGAGTAAAGCTAATGTCCGATTTTACATAAAGACCCAGGCCCGCTGGGTTAGTGACGAGGCTACCCAAGTTGGCCCCTAAAGCGAGGTAGCGCCACCAAAGCCCTGAGTTCGGGCAGGCCCTCCAAACTGGAGGCGAGAGTAGCGAAGCGCATCTACTTCACTTTGGGCAAAGGCGTGGCTGGCTAACCCTAGCAGCGCCAGGCTCAGCCACATTTCAGATTTTTCATTGCAGGAAGGAAGGTGAGAAAGTGCACATGGCCGGCCAGGTAGCCGGCCATGTATAACGCGGATAGATAACAGCTCGGAAGTAACTAACTATTGCACACGGCCCCGGCCGCGCGCTCCGCCGCCCCCGCCGCTGCTACCACCGAAGTTGCCACCGCTCGAAGGCGAGGAATAACTCCGTGAGGGTTGTTCGTAGCTACGCGCAGGCTGCTCATACGTGCGGGTCGGTTGTTCATACGTACGCACAGGTTGGTCGGCTACGGCCCGGCGACGCGTGGGCTGGTAGGTACCCGACTGCTGACCAGACTGGCCTGCACTGCCCATACTGCCCCGGCCCCGGCGAGGCTGGCTATAATCGGCAGGAGCCGTAGTGGGCTGCGAACCAGTAGCTGCACCCGCCTGATCTAGCACCTGCCAACGACGGCCGCCAGGAGTAGAGTTCGGATTGGGCTGGCTTGGGTTATCAACAGCTATACCAGACGAAGTAACTCCAGAAGTAGTAGTTGGGTCCAGCGTGCGGTTGCGTCCGCGGCCCCGAGCCGGCTGGGGTGCTGGGGTAGCCACGGCCCCATCCGTAGACAAGCCTGTGCCATTTACACCGCCGGGCTGCACAATACCGCCCTGCTCAACGCGGCCCCGGCCGCGGCCGCCGGTAGCATTGCTGGTGATATTAGTGGCGTTGGTAGCACCGTCACGACGCGGCCCATACACCACGCGGCTGCGTACGCTACCCCCATTGTAATACCCTGGTCCAAAGCCGTTATAGTACCCGCCTCCACCATAGCCAAAGCCACCGTAGCCGCCATAGTAGTCATAAGGGTTGTAGCCGTAGCCATACCCACCATACCCCCACGGACGGTACCAAGGCCGTCCAATGTTGATACTTATCATTGAACCGCCCCAGTACGGGCTGTAGAAGGGGTCGTAGAAAGATCTGTAGCCATAGCCGTAGCCTCCACCATAGCCCCAGGGCGAATATGCTCCCGGATACATAGCATAGGCTGGGCCACCGTACCAGAATGGGTCGGTGTAAGCAAAGTCGTAGTATCCTAAACCCAAACCTTGGTAAGGAGAATGAAAGCGACGTAGGCGCGAGGCGTACCCGTAGTCATCATCGTAATACTCCGTGCTGGCTGCGCTGTTAGCAGTGCTGCCCTCTACATAGTCGGGGTTGGTAACGTCGCCGGGAGTAGTTGTTTCGCCAGTATAGGGGATAGTAGAAGCCGTTGGTACGGAGGCCGGCATGATGGTCCGGTCTTTAGAGGAATAGTAGATACCGTCGCTTTCGGTAGTCGTCAGGGCCGACGTACCAGCACAGCCCCCCAACGCGAGCAGGGCTAAAGCGGGCAATACAGCGTGGATGGATTTTCTCATGGCTTGCATATGCGGAAGGAATGGGCAGGAAGAGGAAGAACGTGCGGGAACCCAGCAGTGAAGAGCTCAATAGTAGCTGACTCCTCCGGATTTAATAACGTAATTTGGTGCCGAAACGGTGCCCTTTTTTGTAAGACAAATCTTATACCAAGTAGAAAACCGTTCTGCCTACTCAAAGATACCCCGAAAATGAGCAAAAGTTTGCCCAAGCGCAGCGAAGATTATTCCCTGTGGTACAACGAATTGGTAAAGCGCGCGGGGCTAGCCGAAAACTCGGCCGTGCGCGGGTGTATGGTCATCAAACCCTATGGGTATGCCATCTGGGAAAAGATGCAACGTACGCTGGATGACATGTTTAAGCGTACGGGTCACCAGAACGCGTACTTCCCGCTTTTTGTACCTAAAAGCTTGTTTGAAGCGGAGGAGCAAAATGCGGAAGGCTTTGCTAAAGAATGCGCTGTAGTAACGCACTACCGCCTCCAAACTGATCCTGATAAGCCAGGAAAACTCCGCGTGGACCCCAATGCCAAGCTGGAGGAAGAGCTAATTGTGCGCCCCACCTCGGAGGCCATCATCTGGAGCACCTACAAAAACTGGATTCAGAGCTACCGCGACCTGCCCCTGCTCATCAACCAGTGGGCAAACGTGGTGCGCTGGGAAATGCGCACGCGTCTGTTTTTGCGCACCGCCGAGTTTCTCTGGCAGGAAGGCCACACGGCCCACGCCACGGCCGAGGAAGCCGTAGCCGAAACCCGCCAGATGCTGGAAGTATACGCGCAGTTTGCCGAGGAATGGATAGGGCTACCCGTCGTGAAGGGAGTAAAATCGGCCAACGAGCGGTTTGCCGGCGCACTTGACACCTACTGCATTGAAGGGCTAATGCAGGATGGCAAGGCCTTGCAGGCGGGCACCTCCCACTTCCTGGGTCAGAACTTCGCCAAAGCATTCGACGTGCAGTTCGCCAACAAAGAAGGGGGCCTAGAGTACGTATGGGGCACCAGCTGGGGTGTAAGCACCCGCCTAATGGGCGCCCTCATTATGGCTCACTCCGACGATGAAGGTCTCGTGCTCCCCCCCAAGCTGGCGCCTATCCAGGTAGTTATCGTACCTATTTACAAGACCGGCCAGCTCGACGAGTTGATGGAGCGCATTCGGCCCATGCAGATGGGCTTGATCCAGCGGGGTATTTCCGTGAAGATTGATGACCGGGACACCGAGCGTCCTGGGTTCAAGTTTGCCGAGTGGGAGCTGAAAGGAGTGCCCGTGCGTATTGCAGTAGGCATGCGCGACTTGGATGGTGGCACCGTGGAAGTAGCCCGACGCGACACCAAGGAAAAAATGACGCTTCCGCTGGCCGACATCGTCAATAGCGTGGATCAGCTGCTGACCGATATCCAGCAGAATATTTACCAACGGGCCCTGCGCTTCCGCGAAACCCACACTACCCGCGTAGATTCCTACGAGGAGTTTAAGCAAGTACTCGATAGCAACCCTGGCTTCGTAGTAGCTCACTGGGATGGCACTCCCGAAACCGAAGAGCGCATCAAGGAAGAAACCAAAGCTACTATTCGGTGCATCGCCCTCAACGAGCCCGATGAAGATGGTGTGTGCATGGTAACCGGCAAGCCCAGCAAGCGCCGCGTATACTTTGCCCGCGCATACTAGTTGCTATTTTTTTTGGGTGCGGGCACCCTTATTCTTACACAAGGCCCTTCTACCAGGTAGAAGGGCCTTGTGCTTTTACTATCCATTCGCAATAGCGGCCGTCAACTCTTCGTCGGAAAGGGCATCATTCCAATCGGATGCCAGCTCTAGGCGCACGGTTTGATCGCCGCCTGTGGGTGTGCACACCACCGTCACGCCGCCATCAGCAGCGGCACTACGCTTGGTAGCGGCGGTAGCCGCGGCGCTATCTACGCCCGCGTATGCCTGCACGCAGGTCCAGGTGGTGTGATGCTTATCCGTTACTTCTCGTTGTTTCATAGGAGGTTGCTACGGGTGTAAAATACTGGCAATACCAAATTTATGATTCCTTATAGCTTATTTCCAGCACCTCTACCTCTTCTTCCTTGGCACCCACACGTATGGTCAGAACCTGACCGAGGCGGGCACCCTGCACGGCGCGGGCAATAGGCGCAATAAAAGCTACCTTGCCTTCCGCTACGGTGGCTTCATCTACCCCTACCAGGGTAAACGTCCGCTCCAGGCCAGGTTTGTCGCCGCGGCGGGTGCGCAGGCGTACCGTAGCACCGAACCGTACTTCCTGAGCTGTTTGACCACGTGGATCAACCACCTTGGCACTAGCTAGCCGGGCATTGAGGGCGCTAAGCCGACCGTTAAGCACCGTTAGCAGGCGAGTACGGTCCGCTTCGTTTTCCCGACTGGCTTCTACCTGGGTCCGCTCAGCCTCTAGGCCAACGAGTTCTTGCCGAAGTTGCTCAAGCCCGTGGGGAGTTACGTAGTTGGGCGTACCCGCGGGCAAGGCTGCCCGCGGCGGAATAATTGGGGCTTCAAGGGAATCATCTTCTTTGGCGAATGCTCGGCTCATATCGTTTTAACGACAGAGCAAAGCTGCCAGTTGCTAGTGCCACCCGGAGCAGGGGCCACAAAGTGGTTGTTTTTGCGGCTATGGCCGCTAATCCTCCCAAGTAGCTTGCTGGCAATATTCGGCTGGTCAGAGGGGTTCTGCGTATCTTTTCTCAACCAACTGTTTTCCACCATGGACTGGCTTACTATTGCGCTGCTACTTGTGTTCGGCCTGCTGTTTTTAGCCGCCGAGGTTATCTTCATTCCCGGTACTACTATTGTTGGGCTGATCGGTTTGGCCTTACTGATAGCAGGTATTTGGTTTGGTTACCGCGACTTAGGCTCCGCCACAGGCCACCTCATGCTAGCTGGCTCGGCGGTAGCAGTGGGAGTTCTGGTGTACGTGGGCTTACGACCCAAAAACCTCAATAAGGTAGCCCTCACTAGCGTCAACAATGGCCGAGTGCGCGATGCCCGTCAGCCCGACGTAGAGCTGGGCGCTACTGGCCGGGCCTTATCGGCGCTTCGCCCGGCCGGCACCGTACTCTTTGCTACCGACCGGCGCGAGGTAACTACCCGGGGTGAGTTTATAGCTGCTGGTGCCCAGGTGCGGGTGCTAGGTATTGAGCATAACCGGATTGTGGTGGAGCGTGTGGTATAACCTGCTGCTCTAGTGAACTGCCTTGGCTGGGTGTAGCCCCTAGCTTGTGCTACTGCTCCCTTTTCTCTGTCCTTCTACTTGCACACGCGTGTGCGTTATCTTTCCTTATGAACTTTCCCCTACTCCCGCTTATCGTTGGTGGCATTGTGCTGCTGGTATTGCTGTATTTTTTTCCTGTAAGCCTCTGGATTACGGCGCTATTTTCGGGAGTGCGCGTGAGCTTGTTTCAGCTTGCCTTTATGCGGGTTCGCAAGGTGCCACCGTCCCTCATTGTCAACTCCCTGATTACATCAACCAAGGCCGGATTGGAGCTAACTGCTAACGACCTAGAAACGCATTATTTGGCGGGCGGCAACGTGCCTAGCGTTATCAAGGCGCTGATTTCGGCCGACAAGGCCAACATTCCCCTCTCCTTCAAGCAGGCTACGGCCATTGACTTGGCCGGTCGGGACGTATTCGAAGCTGTCACGACCTCCGTCAACCCCAAAGTGATTAACACGCCCAATGTTGCGGCAGTAGCTCAGGATGGCATCCAGCTGATTGCCAAGGCCCGCGTAACGGTGCGAGCCAACATTGCGCAGCTAGTGGGCGGCGCCGGCGAAGAAACCATTCTTGCCCGGGTAGGCGAAGGCATTGTCACCAGCATTGGTTCTTCCCGCTCTCATAAGGAGGTGCTAGAAAACCCCGATAAGATTTCGAAACTGGTGCTAAGCAAAGGTCTGGATGCGGGTACAGCCTTCGAAATCTTGTCCATTGACATTGCTGACGTGGATATCGGCGAAAACATTGGGGCGAAGCTGCAGACTGACCAAGCCTCTGCCGATTTGCGCGTAGCCGAAGCCCGGGCGGAAGAACGGCGAGCTATGGCAGTAGCTATGGAGCAAGAAAACCGGGCCAAGACCCAGGAAGCAAAGTCGCGCGTGGTTGATGCCGAAGCAGAAATTCCAAAAGCTATTGCCGAGGCTTTTCGATCCGGCAACTTGGGCATCATGGATTACTACAAGATGCGTAACATCCAATCAGACACCGACATGCGCGACTCCATAGCAAATCCGGGAGGCCAGAACAGCAGCACAAAGCCCGGCCGCGACGAAACCCGCCTGAGCTAACTTGCTGCTACGTCGCTACCCTGTTATCTACTGACAAAGACATATAAAAAGGCCCGGCTCTAGTACAGAGCCGGGCCTTTTTTCAGGCATTCTACTTACGTTCAACAGGCCTGAGGCAGCAGCTTACTTCTTCGTGATTCGGAATTCTACGCGGCGGTTAAGCTTACGCGTTTCTTCCTGGTCGTTGGGAGCAATGGGCTTCTTGTCGCCAAAGCCTTCCGTCGTAATCCGATTGCCACTGACACCTTTGCTAACCAGGTATTTTTTCACCTCGTTTACTCGGTCTTGGCTCAGCTTTAGGTTCAGTGCGGCGTCACCTTGGTTATCAGTATGCCCTTCAATCTTGATTTCTACCGCTGGGTAGGCCTTCAGGGTTCGTACTAGGCGCTGCAACTCGGGGTAAGACGTTTCGCGCAGGTAGTATTTGCTTTGCGCAAAGAAGATGTTGTTCAGCTTAATCGTCTGACCTACGGCGAAGGGCACCAAGTACAAGTCTTGGTTTACTTCGGAATATTTTTGACGGTCCGTTACGTCAAGGTTGTCCGACTCAGCCAGGTAGTCCTTGGCGTCGGCCCGGTAACCATAATGTGCGCCGGATGGCAGCACAATAGTATAGCTGCCATCTACGGGGCTCGATTCAGCTACTCCTATTTCCTCACCTGTCAGCAGGTTTTCGTAGCGAATGGTGGAGGCAATTGGCTTTTTAGTGGCTGCATCTAGCACGCGGCCGCGCACCAGCGTTACCACTTCCGGCCGGAAGGCAGGCTTTAGGTTGATGCGGAAGATGTCCTTAGACCCATCAATGCCTTTGCGGGCCGACACTAGGTAGGCATCCTCCCCTGCGGCCGACACTACATAATAGGCATCGAAGTCAGGTGAGTTAACGGTGGAGCCCAAATTCCGGGGTTTGGTCCAGTTGGTCCAGCTGTCGTCGAGGCGCTTGCTGTAGAAAATGTCGCTTTTACCATAGCCGCCCCATCCTTCCGAAGCGAAGTACAACGTCTTACCATCGGCAGCCAGGAAGGGGGCAAACTCCGGCTTTTTGGTGTTGATAGTAGAACCTAGGTTGCGAGGCTTGGTCCACGTCTGGCCATCCTCCTTGCGGAAACTCACGAAAATATCCTGCTGGCCCTGCCCGTCTTTGCGGTCTACGGCCATCAGCAGCACTTTCCCCGATGTACCGAGGTAGTAATCAACGTTTTCCTGATCATCGTTGTAGAAATCATCAATTTCTACTTTCTCGGGCTGGCTCCAACCAGTCTTCGTGCGCCGCGACAGGCTCAACCCTTTCGGATCAAGAGTACCATCGGGTTTGTACACGTTGATTAGCAAGGCCGTATTCCCGTCCGACGATACGGAGGCCAATCCATTCGGGCCGGGAGTGTTAATGGGGCCACCAATATTCTTGGCGGGGTTCCAGGTTTTTTTCTGCGCGTTCTGTATGGTGGAGTACCACACGTCTTGGCCGTCTTTGCCGCCGCCTATGTTCTGCGGGCTTTCCTGGCGAGCAAAAAACAGCGTCCGACCATCTGGTGAAATAACCGGGTGGGTATCAACGTACTTAGAATTGACGTTAGCTCCCAGGTTTACCATGGATGAGTCGAAGCTTACGGCATCCTTGGGGGCCTGAAACTCCTTTTTCACCATCGTTTCGCCCACGTCAGCAATACCAATAGCGTCAATTTGGTTGACGCCATTCACTGCCTTAGTGTTCATCGTCACGATTACCCCAATGGTACGGTAGGTACCCGGCGCAAAAGTAGCTTGTAGTGCTCGAAACGTTTCGGGAAGAGGTCCGGGGCTGGTGTTTTCGTACACCTGGTGTTTCTGCCCGCGAGTATCTACTAACTCAATTTTGGTGACCGAGCCGGGGTTGAAATTCTCCACCACGGTCACCTGTTTGGCTATCAACGATTTACCAAATCGAATCTCGATAAACTCGTTGGTACCTTCTTTTTTAGGAATCCACGCTTCGTTGCTTGCCTGTCCTAGCGGCAGTGCGTTGGGCTCACCTAGCACTTTCTCCGGCGAAAAGGCTTCCTTCCCTTCGGCTTTTTGGGAAGAAACAGCTACTACTTTACCCGCCCACACTGCATGTTGGGCTTGTGCTACCACGCTTATTCCCACTGACAATCCCGCCGACAACAGTATTTTTCGGATGCTCATATGGTCAAGGGCAAATTCAAATGCTTTCGGTAGTCTACTTCTCCGGCGACGTACTGGTATAGAATCTCTTAAGACGTCCTACCTCCCCGGTAAGTTGCAACCTGATGCGAAAGACGGGCCAAAAGTACGCACACTTCCTGGGCAAGCAGAAAATATTGACCCGAACTGTACTTTTTCCTGGCTTATTAGGGCCTACAGCTCAGTTACAGCCTGCCGAGCCGCTACAAAGCAGTAGTACTTTGTATAAATCCGAGCCTTACTTTTAGTAATCAGCACGTTACTTTTCTCACACCAGCTTGCTATTTTCCTAACGGAAAAATAACATCGATATTTTATTGACCGTGTACTGTACGCAAGCTGACGTGACAGACTTTGCATAAATCCAGAATCTGTACTACGTCTATTTATTGGACTATGGTTCCAGATTGAATGTGCGGGTTTCTGCGTTGTACGGCCCTATAATCTGATTTCCCCGCTCGTCTATCAGCTCCAGCTTGATTGTATTCTCGCCCGGGGCCAAGCCTTCGATGCGGTACGGCACCCAGTCGTTGAGCAGAAACTCGGTTCCGTTGAGGGTAGCACGCACCTTATTCCCCTTTTCCGATAAGGAGGTATTGACGAGGTAAAAGTCTAGCACTACATTTTCAGCATCTTTCCCACTGTATACCCCTAGTGGGTGGCTGTGAAACAGATGCGGTGCACTTGCATCAAACGTTCCACGAGCTCCCTCGCTCATCCCAACAGAGTGCAAGACATAAGCGCCTTGGTGCTTCAGGCTGACGTGGGCATCGTCCTCCAAGAAAGTCAATACTACGTGTGGCCCCGCTGCTAGCGGCAGGGCAAAGACAGGGGTACTATGGTTGTAAACAAGCTGATTGTCGATGATGGTACGCACATGCTGACCATCCGAAACTTCGGCCTTGCGGGCCACCGAGCTGGTCCCACTTTTCGGCAGCGCAAAGTTGGTTACCTCATATGCAAAGGGTACTGCACCACCCGGAGGGGCAGACGCACCCGATGCTCGATTTTTCAAAGTTAGCAGCGCGGCAGGCTGTCCCGGCAAGTCAGTAATGGGCGTAAGACGAATACCATTCTGATCCAGAGAAGTAGCTTCCGCATTGGTCTCCGCCGTAGCCAGCGGGTTATTTTCTGCCTGCCAACGGCTTACGTCGCAAGCTACTAAACTTAGAAAAGCAAGGGCGTACAGCGAGTATAGAATTCTATTCATATGCAGCGTGAGAAAATCGAACCCTCCGGGAGACTACTGCCCAGATTGGTGTGCAAGCACTATCGCCTAGTCAGGATATACGCAGCGCGTAGCGCGAAAAGCTATTACGCAATGGCACACTAGGTAGCCAACGCTAGAGGGGTACTTTACTCTAAAGTAGACACCCGTAGTAGTAGTCGTAGTAGTAGCGCCATAACAAGTAGCTAATCTTACTTTTACTATACTCATTATTCGAATGCTAGTCGGTTGTCTACGCGCTGGACAGGGGGAATTTGCACCGTATTTTGAACGATGATGCCCAGGCGGCTTGCCAGGAAAGGTGGCGCTTTTTGAGTACCTTTGCTCCACGTAAGGTTCGCCCAAAAGTCTATTGTTTCTCCCCTATGGAAGAAAAACTGCTAGAGGAAATTCCCTCTCTCGACCTGGCCGATTTCCGTTCCGGCGACCCGGAGCGCAAAGCCCGCTTTGTACAACAATTGGGTGAAGCCTATCAAAACATCGGCTTCATTGCTCTCAAAAATCACGGTCTGAACGCAGAGCAAACTGATAAGCTCTACGCTGACGTGAAATCTTTTTTTGCACTGCCTGACGACGTAAAGCAGCAGTACGAAAAGCCTGAGTTAGCTGGCCAACGTGGCTATGTGAGCAAGGGCAAGGAACACGCCAAGGGCCGTAACACTGGCGACTTAAAGGAGTTCTACCATGTAGGCCAGGAAGTGGACGACGCTTCCGACCCTATTGGTGCCGAGTACCCCGCCAACATTTGGCCTTCGGAAGTAGGCAGCTTTGCTGATACCTCCCTTACTACCTACCGCACCCTCGAAGCGGCCGGTAAAGACGTGCTACGTGCTATTGCTTTGTACTTGGAATTGCCGGAGAACTACTTCGACGACAAAGTTCGCAACGGCAACAGCATCCTGCGCCCCATCCACTACTACCCCATCGAGAACCCCGACAGTGTACCTGCTGACGCCGTACGGGCTGCTGAGCACGGCGACATCAATCTGATTACGCTGCTGATGGGGGCCTCGGCTGATGGCCTGCAGGTGAAGCGTCGCGACGGGAAGTGGATTCCCATCACGGCGCTGCCGGACCAAATTGTGGTGAACGTGGGCGATATGCTCCAGCGTCTCACCAATGGCGTATTGAAGAGCACCATTCACCGCGTAGTGAACCCACCCCGCGAGCGGATGAACTCTTCCCGCTACAGCATCCCGTTCTTTATGCACCCTCGCTCCGAAATGAGCCTGGCGGCTTTGGAGAACTGCGTTACCGATGAAAACCCGAAAAAGGAAGCCGACATTACTGCCGGTGAATTCCTGAATGAGCGCCTAATTGAGCTGGGACTAAAGAAAAAATAGTCCCCTGGCCGTAGGTGCCCGCGCCTGACTCATCGGAACCTTACGTACTTCCACGCGCACCTGCCCGTTCCCTCGTTTTCACGCCGGCCCCGACTGCCCAGTAGCAGCCGGGGCCGGTTGTTTTTTCGGGTGGTTTCTGCTTATTTGTTTGATACCCTGCTTGTCGCGCTTGTCTTTGCCCCTCCCAAATACCCCACCTTCTACTCAGCTGCCACCCGTTCGTCCGCCGGAACGGGTTCGGCGCGGGCGTAACCTTATCTTTCTTAAGGACGCTGCTACCCTGGGCCTCACGGCCTTTGGTGGTCCCCAGGCGCACATGGCCATGATGCTGCGCCTCCTCGTTGACAAGCGCCGCTACTTATCAGCGGCCGAGTTACTGGAGCTGACTGCTCTGTGTCAGATTTTGCCGGGCCCCACTTCTACCCAAACCATTACGGCAATTGGCTTTCGGCTGGGCGGCCCCAACCTGGCCTACCTTACCCTATTGGTATGGATGCTACCTGCCGTGACCTTCATGACGGTGGCAGGTCTCACGATCAGCTACTTAGACAAAGACCTAGTTGCACGGCTAGTGCAGTATGTGCAGCCTGTGGCAGTAGGGTTTGTGGCCTATTCTGCTTACAAGATTGCGGAGAAGGTTATTCACACTAAGACTTCCGTAGCGCTCATGGTTGTGGCAGCCATGCTGGTGTACCGCTTTCAGCTACCGTGGCTTATGCCTATACTGCTGCTGGCTGGGGGCTTAGTTACCACCTTCCGCTACCGCAAAATTCCTCAGGAAGATAAAATCCCATTGCGGATTGAGTGGGCCAACTTTGCCTTGTGGCTAGGAATATTCGTGGGAGCAGCGCTGCTTGGCTCATACACGAAACTATTGCCGGTACGGCTATTCGAAAACTTCTACCGCAACGGTAGCCTTGTATTCGGAGGCGGCCAAGTATTGGCGCCGCTGTTCTACACAGAGTTTGTAGAGTTTAAGAACTACCTCAGCGCCGAAGAGTTTTTGTCGGGCTATGGTCTTACTCAAGCGCTACCCGGCCCTAATTTTTCATTTGCGGCCTACATTGGAGCCCTAGCCATGCGCCGCGACGGTAGCGGCTTCGATGGGCAGATTTTGGGAGCCTTAGTAGGTGCAGCAGGCATTTTTATGCCAGGCACCTTGCTTATCTTCTTCCTGATTCGGTTCTGGGACCAACTTAAGCGCTACCGGGTAGTAAAGGCTTCGCTAGAAGGAATTAACGCTGTGTCGGCGGGGCTGGTGTGCGCAGCTACTTTTCTGCTGTATCATCCTTTGCCCGATACGCCCGTGAACCTTGTGCTCATTGCCGTTACCTTTCTCGTGCTACTCTGGGAGAAGATTCCATCGTATCTAATTGTGGGGGCAGCCTTGCTAGCCGGCATCTTGTTTTAGGAGTTACCCAAAAAGGAAAGGCCCCCTATGCTGACAAGTAGCAGCACGGAGGACCTTTCTTAAACTGAACCAGTATTTCGTTAGCTTTTTACTACTAACTGTTCTGGTAGGTGAAGCAGATAGTCGCCGTAGCCGCTCTTGCGCAGGGGCTCCGCAATCTTGCGCAGCTGGTCAGCATCAATGAATCCTTGACGGTAGGCTATTTCTTCAATGGAACCAACTTTCAGGCCCTGACGCTGCTCAATCACTCGTACAAACTCGCCAGCTTGCATCAAGCTCTCGAACGTACCCGTGTCAAGCCATGCTGTACCGCGGCCTAAGATGCCTACTTTGAGCTTACCACGCCGCAGATATTCCTGGTTTACGTCGGTGATTTCGTACTCGCCGCGAGGGCTAGGCTTCAGGTTACGAGCAATTTCTACCACATCATTATCGTAGAAATACAGACCAGGCACAGCGTAGTTGCTTTTTGGATGTTTGGGCTTCTCTTCAATGCTGAGGGCCGTGTTGTTCGCATCGAACTCTACCACACCGTAACGCTCTGGGTCGTGCACGTGATAGGCGTACACCACCCCACCATCAGGGCTATTATTGGCTTTCAGCAATTCTTCCATGCCTTCGCCGTGGAAGATATTATCGCCGAGCACTAACGCTACTTTGTCGTCGCCAATGAAGTCAGCACCAAGCACGAATGCTTGCGCTAGACCATTGGGAACCTCCTGCACTACATATTGGAAATTGCAGCCCAAGTTCTTTCCGTCGCCAAGTAGCTTCCGGAATTGATCTTGGTCATGCGGCGTCGTGATGATGAGGATGTCCTTAATTCCGGCCATCATCAAAATCGACAAGGGATAATAAATCATCGGCTTGTCGTACACGGGCATGAGCTGCTTAGACACAGCTAACGTCAGAGGGTGCAGTCGGGTGCCGGAGCCGCCGGCGAGGATGATACCTTTCATATAGGAGCTTAATCTTGGTTCTTAGAAAGCTGTCAACCTGGGCACTACAAAAACTCGTGTTATTACGCTAAGCTACTGCCACCATATGCTTGGTAGCAGCTATCCTTTCTCCGTGCATAATGGAGCAGGCAAAGCAGAATTAATTGCGCTCCGCAATGAAAGCCTGGTTTTCCTTAAACCAAGCCAGCGTTTTTTGCAGCCCTTCCCGAATGCGGATCTGCGGGTTATAGCCAAGCAGGTTGTTTGCCTTGCTGATATCGGCCAAGGAGTCGCGGATGTCACCGGGGCGGTCAGGGCCGTACTCAGGGGTAATAGACGAACCAGCTTCTTCTTTCAGGATGTTGAACAAATCGTTGAGTGACGTGCGGTCGGCCACGGCAATGTTGTACACCTGATTCACGGCCTCGGGGCTCTGCACTAGGGCGGCTTTGATGTTGGCCTGCACGCAGTTCTCTACGAAGGTAAAGTCGCGGGTTTGTCCACCGTCACCATTCATGCGTGGAGGCTTGCCTTCTAATACCGCATCAATAAACAACGGAATAACGGCGGCATAAGCACCATTTGGATCTTGGCGAGGCCCAAAGATGTTGAAGTAACGCAGCCCGATGATTTCCATTCCGTACGTCTTGCCAAATACGTCAGCATACAGTTCATTGGCGTATTTGGTAACGGCGTAGGGCGAGAGAGGCTTGCCAATACGGTCTTCTACTTTTGGCAGCGCCTTGTGGTCGCCATAGGTAGAAGAAGAAGCGGCGTATACAAAGCGCTTTACGCCCGCCTCCTTGGCCCCCACCAACATATTTACAAAGCCACCTACGTTTACGTCGTTGCTTGTAATGGGGTCATTGATGGAGCGGGGTACAGAGCCTAGCGCAGCCTGATGCAGTACAACATCAATACCTTGGCAGGCATCAATGCACGTTTGCCGGTCCCGGATATCACCTTCAATAACGCGCAGAGCCGGGTTGCTCTCGAACAGAGCTACATTCTTGCGGAAGCCATTCGAATAGTTATCCAACACCCGAACTTCCTTGGCGCCGTACTTCAGCAGATATTCAACCAGGTTAGAGCCAATGAAACCGGCTCCACCCGTAACTAGGAATGCCAAGTTATCGAGTGGCTGGTCGTGAAAAGGGGTTTCGTACACGGTAGTGTTGAGCTGAGAATTTGATGATTTTTACCCATGGTGCTTCTGCTCCTGCGCAGTGATGCTGCCCAGGAGTAGAAGCCCTAGTAGCATATTAACGGGTAGCGTATTGCTGCTGATAGTAGCTTTGGTAGGCTCCGCTGGTCACGTGCTCTAGCCACTCTTGATTTTCTAAGTACCAGTCTACAGTCTGAGAAAGGCCTTCTTCAAAAGTTACGCTGGGCTTCCAGCCCAACTCCTGCATAATTTTGCTTGAGTCGATGGCGTAGCGCAGATCGTGGCCAGCGCGGTCGGTTACGAAGGTGATGAGTTGACGGGAGGTACCTTTTTCCTTACCCGTTTTCTCATCCAGCGTATCGCAAAGCAAGTGGATGAGGTCTAGGTTTTTCCACTCATTCACCCCGCCAATGTTGTACGTTTCGCCCAAGGTGCCCTTGTGGAAAACGGCATCGATAGCGGTGGCATGGTCTTTCACGAACAGCCAGTCGCGTACGTTCTCGCCCTTGCCGTACACTGGTACCGGTTGGTTGGTACGAATTCGGTGAATAGCCAGCGGAATTAGCTTCTCAGGAAAGTGGTTCGGGCCGTAGTTGTTAGAGCAGTTACTCAGCTTTACTGGCAGACCATACGTGTGGTGCCAAGCCCGTACGAAGTGGTCAGAAGAAGCCTTGGATGCCGAGTAGGGCGACCGAGGGTCGTAGGAGGTGCTCTCCGTAAACATTTCCGGGCCGAAGTCCAGAGAACCGTACACTTCATCGGTAGAAACGTGGTAGAAGGTTTTGCCTTCATAGCCCAGCGGCTTCCATAGGTTTTTGGCCGCATTCAGCAGGTGCACCGTACCCAGCACGTTCGTCTTAACGAAGGCTAGCGGATCGGTGATAGAGCGGTCTACGTGCGACTCAGCAGCTAGGTGAATCACCGCATCTGGTTCTTCAGTGGCAAAAAGATGGTCGACGAAGGCTTGGTCGGTAATATCTCCTTTCACCAACCGGTAGTTGGGCGCCGATTCAATGTCGCGTAGGTTTTCAAGGTTGCCAGCGTAGGTGAGGGCATCCAGGTTCAGAATCTGATACTCTGGATACTTCGTTACAAACAGGCGCACCACGTGCGACCCAATGAAGCCGGCCCCGCCGGTGATGATTATTTTCATGACGTTTTTACAGTACAGATGTAAAGATGTGCTGAGCGTTGTTACCTACTGAACAACGAGTTAGCGCATCAATGCTTGTTGCCATTTCCAGGCGCTGGCCAGTGAGTCTTCCAAAGACGTGCTCGTGCTGAAACCCAACTCCTGCACGGACTTCGTTACATCGGCATAGATAGCAGGAACATCACCCGGACGCGGTGGCCCAATTTTGTAGTTTAGTCTCTCTCCTGTGGCACGCTCAAAGGCCTGCACTACTTCCAAAACCGAGTTGCCGCGGCCGGTACCAACGTTGAAGGTATCCACCTTCTCGCCTTTGGCATCTAAGAGGCGCTCTACAGCCACTACGTGCGCTTTGGCCAAATCCACCACGTGCACATAGTCCCGGATATTGGTGCCATCGGGGGTATCGTACGTGTCGCCGTGAATTGTGAGTTGCTCCCGGATACCAGCCGCTGTTTGAGTCACGTACGGAATCAGGTTCTGGGGCACACCCAAAGGCAGTTCCCCGATAAGGGCAGATTCGTGCGCCCCAATAGGATTGAAGTATCGCAACAGAATTGTGCGCAAGCTGGCCTCGGGTGCCGCTGCTACATCCCGCAGGATATCTTCACACATCTGCTTGGTAGCACCGTAGGGAGAGTTAGCCTTTTTGGTGGGCGTAAGTTCCGTAACGGGTAACGCATCGGGCACGCCATATACGGTACACGATGATGAAAACACCAGTGCTTCCACGCCAAACTCACGCATTACCTGTAGGAGCGTCAGCAACGAACCAACGTTATTCTGGTAGTATTCGAGGGGTTTTCCCATCGACTCCCCTACTGCTTTATAGGCCGCGAAGTGGATAACGCCGCGCAATTTGCCCTCTTCGGCGAATACCGCGCGAAGCGCTTCGGCGTCGTTGCAATCAATGCGGTGGGCAGGCACCTTCACGCCCAGAATCTGTTCGATTCCTACTAGTGCCGATTCCTGCGAATTGCTGAAGTTATCAACGATGATTGGTTGATATCCAGCATTGTAAAGCTCCACAACTGCATGGGAGCCAATATAGCCCGCACCACCCGTTACCAGTATTTTTGTCCGATCCATAGATGCTAAATGTGAAGTGGTGAGCTGATGGCTTGCGAAAGTAGAAGTGAGAAGAGGTCATTAGCACAACAATTTATCAGACCAGCAACTCACCACTTTACCTTACAGGCTCCAGTAAACGAGGTCCTCTATCTTGTTGCGGAACAAGCCTTTAATGTCAACTACTACCGCTGGCTGGTTAGTGATGGACTTAAAGTACGCCTCATCCAACTCTAGGTAGGGCTGGTGGCTAACGGCTACAATAATAGCATCGTAATCGGTACGCACTTCGTTTTCCGGTGTGAGGCGGAATCCGTACTCATGGTGCAGTTCCTCCGAGTCAGCGTGCGGATCGATGATATCCACATTAACAGAGAAGTTTTTCAGCTCCTGGATTACGTCTGCCACTTTCGAGTTGCGGATATCTTCCACGTTCTCTTTGAACGTAGCACCCATCACCAATACGCGGCTTTTAGCGACGTCTTTCCCCTGCTTAATCATGGTCTGCACCGTCTTGCGCGCGATGTAGGCACCCATGTTGTCGTTGGTGGTCCGTCCCGACAGAATTACTTTCGCATCATACCCGAGTTCTTTGGCCTTGTAGGTCAAATAGTAAGGATCTACCCCGATGCAATGCCCCCCTACCAAGCCGGGCGAGAATTTCAGGAAATTCCACTTGGTACCAGCTGCTTCCAGTACTTCGTAGGTATTGATGTTCATGCGGTCAAAAATCATCGACAGCTCGTTCATCAACGCAATATTCACGTCGCGCTGGGTGTTTTCGATGATCTTAGCAGCCTCTGCCACTTTGATGCTGCTAGCACGGTGCACGCCCGCTTTTACTACCAGCTCGTAGGTTTTGGCAATTTCTTCCAGCGATTCGCCGTCGCAGCCTGCTACTACCTTCACAATGCTAGAAAGCGTATGCTCTTTGTCGCCGGGGTTGATGCGCTCAGGTGAGTAACCCACTTTGAAGTCTTCGGGGAACTTCAAGCCCGACAGCTCTTCCATTACGGGAATGCAGTCCTCCTCCGTGCAGCCGGGATAGACGGTGCTTTCAAACACAACGTAGTCGCCTTTTTTCAGCACTTTGCCTACCGAGCGGGAAGCGCCAAGGAGGGGCTTCAAATCAGGCTGGGCGTGCTCATCAATAGGCGTTGGCACAGCTACTACGTAGAAGGTAGCCTCACGCAGTACATCCAGAGAATCTGTGAACTCAATGTCTGCACCTTCGAAAGCACTGGCCTCCAACTCGCCGCTTGGGTCAATGTTGTTACGCATCATCTCCACGCGCTTGGCATTGATATCAAAGCCAATAACCTTGATTTTGCGGGCAAACTCGAGGGCAATGGGCAGGCCTACATAGCCGAGGCCGATAACGGCCAGCTTGGCCTGTTTTTGGAGAAGTTGTTCGTACACGACGTAGGGTCTTATGAACTTAAAATCTTAGATATTGACTACTGAAAATCTGAAAAGCAACTGCTTTACGCTAGCTGTAGGAACTCATGCGCGAGACTTTCCCCTCTAGCAAGCGGTAATTTTCTTTGCTTTCGGGACAGGTAGCATTGCCTTCGGCATCGAAAGTTAGTCGGTGCCCATACGCGCTAACCCACCCACGAGGCCGAGCGGGATTACCATACACAAGGGCATAAGGAGCTACATTTTTCGTTACTACTGAGCCCGCGCCAACAAAAGCATGTTCACCTAACTGCACACCACATACAATGGTGCTATTAGCCCCAATGCTAACGCCTTTCTCCAAACGAGTAGGCAAGTAGTGCGCAGGTCCGCGTCGCGGCACGGCAGCGCGAGGCGTACGAACGTTAGTAAACACGACCGAAGGTCCCAGAAACACATCATCGGCGCACTCTACGCCGGTATATAAGCTCACGTTGTTTTGCACCTTTACATTACGACCTAGTCGTACGCCATCGGCTACAAACACATTTTGCCCTAAGGAGCAGTCCTCTCCCAGCTCAGCGCCGGCACTTACATGCGTGAAATGCCAAATACGACATCCATTACCAATACGGCAACCTTCGTCGAGGACGGCGGTAGGATGCGCAGTATACGCCGGAGGCTTATTCATACCGGAATGGTGGATGAGCAGATTTTCAGCCTGCAAAGGTAGGAGATTTGCCAGTTCGGGGCGTAGAAGTTTGGTCGTTTACACGATAGTCGTGCGGCCAAGCAAGTAATATGCCTAAAAGGGGGCCGTAGCATCTACTTTTTACACGCTACTCACTGGTTGCTCTATACTGGCCAGGTGGCCCGCGCTATACGCATCTTGCCAAACAGATCAGCATGCGCGGTGGCCTGCTGATACCCTAAGGCAGTAAGCAGGCGTACTGTTTCAGCGGCGTACTGCTCATTAATCTCAAAATAGATGTTGCCCCCAGGCCGTATTAGCGTGGTGCCTAGTTCAGCAATGCGGCGGTAGAATAGCAGCGGATCATTATCGGGTACAAAGAGGGCCGCGGCGGGCTCGTAGTCTAGCACGTTGGCACGCATTAGGGGGCGCTCCTGCTCCAGCACGTAGGAGGATTACTTACAAGGACATCCAAAGGAGCGGGAATGCGGGGCGCAGCATGCAGAATATCAAGCTGTTGAAATTCGATGCTTACGCTGCAGCGTGCAGCATTGCGACGGGCTACTATCAATGCTTCAGCCGAAATATCGACGGCCGTGAGGCAGCTCCCGGGCAACCCTTGGGCAAGTGCAAGTGGAATACATCCACTACCTGTACCAATATCTAACACCTGAATGCCTGCTTTGCCGCGCTGTTCCTGCAATATCAACGCAACCAGTTCCTCGGTTTCGGGGCGTGGGATAAGTGTGGCGCGAGTTACTTCTAGCTCTAGGCCGGCAAAATGGGCTACCCCCAGCACGTACTGCAATGGCTCATGACGTAGGAGGCGCTCTTGTATAGCTGGGAAAGCGGTCAGCTTATCTATTGGTACCACCTCGTTAGCCTGCATCCGCCGCTGCAAGGGTGAGAGGCTCAATACATGTTCTACTACCTGCCCGGCCATTGCATCTGCCTCCGATGCAGGATAGATAGCTTGCAGGGAGGCTGACAAATCAGTGGTAAGCTGGCGAAGAGTAGACATACCGACAAAAGTACGGCACCTGCACCGGATGGTACTATTACGCCTACTTAGCTAGTAGTAGACTTCACGAAAGTCATCAGTAGGCGTGCCGTAATAGTACGAGCCAGCGCTGGCAAAGTAGAAACTACTCTATCTTCACCGCCCCACCAATTTCCGCCCTATGTCTCTCACCGACCTCGACCACCTGATGATGCGACGCGCCCTTGACCTTGCCCGTTTGGGCGCTGGCCACGCTCGTCCGAACCCCATGGTAGGCTGCGTTATCACCCACGAAGGCCGGATTATCGGAGAGGGCTGGCACCAACAGTACGGCGGACCACACGCAGAGGTGCATGCAGTAGCGGCCGTTACGCAGCCTCATTTACTCCCGCAGAGCCGGGTATACGTTACACTGGAACCGTGCTCCCACTTTGGCAAAACTCCACCCTGCGCCGATTTGCTTATTGCCAAGGGAGTAGCAGAAGTAGTCGTCTGCAATCTTGATCCTAACCCATTGGTGGCAGGCCGAGGCCTCCAGAAACTTCGGGACGCTGGTATTCGGGTGGAGACCGGAGTGCTAGAGCAGGAAGGACGCTGGCTTAACCGCCGATTCTTCACTACGCAGGAGCGGCAACGGCCGCATGTGGTGCTTAAATGGGCGGAAACGGCTGATGGGTACCTAGCTGGTCCTTTTTTTCAGTCTGTAGCTATTAGCGGAGAGTTGGCGCGCGTGGCAGTGCACCAGTGGCGTACAGAGGAGCAAGCTATTCTAGTAGGTACCCGAACTGCCTTGCACGACAACCCCCACCTGAACGCGCGCGCCTGGCCTGGCCCCGATCCTATTCGTCTCGTCATCGACAAAAATCTGTGCTTACCTCTCTCCCATCACCTGTTTGATGGCCGTCAGCCCACAGTTGTTTTCACATATCGGGAGCGGCAAGCCAAGGAAAACTTAGACTATGTTCGCCTTTCTGAAGCGGCTGACTTATTCCCCCAGATTCTGCAGCACTTGCACCAGCGGCAGGTGCAGTCGGTTCTGGTAGAGGGGGGCACCACGGTGCTTTCCTCCCTGCTGAAAGACGGCCTGTGGGATGAGGCTCGCGTGATTCGGAGCCAGCAGCGGTTGGGCAATGGCATAGCAGCACCCCGAATGGGTATGATAGGATTACAGGAGCACTTCCACTTGGGGGATGACGAGGTATTTATCTTTCGGAACGAAAACTTACATAGCGTCACACCAGTTTCGTCTGTTTCATAGCAACCTAGGAGCAGCTTGGTGGCCTCATCCTGACCGCCTGCTCCTTACTACTTTTTACTCATGGCCGAAGAACTTCACCTCGATACCACCGTTAGCAAAGCAGAGCAATACCGTCAGTTGCTTCCCCAAATAGAAGCACTTACCTCTGGCGAACCTGATTTGACAGCCAATTTAGCTAACACGGCCGCAGCGCTACGCCAGGCGTTCAACTTCTTTTGGGTGGGTTTCTACCTAGTGAAAAACGAAGAACTAGTCCTTGGGCCCTTTCAAGGGCCTATTGCCTGCACGCGCATCCGGCGCGGCAAAGGAGTCTGCGGCGCAAGCTGGGAGCAAGCTGCTACCATCCTCGTGCCCGACGTAGAACAGTTCCCGGGGCACATTGCTTGTAGCTCTGATTCCAAGTCAGAAATTGTGGTGCCCGTACTAAAAGATGGCCAGGTAGTAGCCGTGCTGGATGTGGACAGCGACCAACTGAACGACTTCGACTCCGATGATCAGCAAGCCTTGGAGCGGCTCATGCCGCTAGTAGCATCGTGGTTCTAAACGTATAGCTTGCCCGCTACACGCAGGCTTATAGCTAGTTGTTAATCTTACTCCTGTCTCGGCCATTGGGTATGCGCTTTCTCACCCTAGGGTTCTTCGTAATCAGCCTGGGAAGCTCATGCACTAGTTGGGCACAGACGACTACCCTGCAGGGGGTAGTCGTGGCCGCTGGAACCAAAGAAGCTGTTCCTTTTGCGGTGGTAGAGCTGCGTAGCAAAAAGATAGGCACTCAGGCCAGCGCAACGGGCGGCTTCACTCTCCCCTTACCACAGGCGCTAACCGCTTCTGACACTATTCACGTATCGGCTTTGGGGTATGTGGCGCAGCAGTTCGCGGGCGTCACCTCCCCCTGCAAATTAGTGTTGTTGCCCCGGGCGGTTACGCTCGAGGAAGTGGTGATTCGTGCACCGGTAAGTGGCAAGCAAGTATTCGGGCCTACCGCTCGCAAAAGCCACGCCTCTTGGGGCTCTACAGGTCGAGCTGCTGAGCGAGGCGGGTTTGAGGTAGCTCGTTTCTTTCATCCCGCTGCTGAAGGCACTATTCAGCGGGTGGCTTACTTCATTAGTGCCCATCAGGAGTGTAAAGGCCAATCTGGAGCTCCCTTTCGAGTACGGGTATACGCAGCCGACGGCCCTGATGGGATGCCTGGCACCGACCTTCTTACGACTACCATGCTTACGGCGGCGAAACGCCCGGGCTGGCACACAGTAGCCCTGAACTCTGGTATCCAGTTTCCAGCCCAAGGCTTTTACGTAGCCATGGAATGGGTGTATACGGCCCCTCAGTTCTCCTGCAGCCGCACCATAGTATCGTCGGGCCAGCAAGCAATCCATATCAGCTACGGCCAACTGCTAGGGTGTATAGAAGAGGAAAAGCAAAACTGCTGGTACTACTCTCCTGGCTACGGGTGGAGGCAGCACCGCTGGCCTGCAAGCCACAGCAACGGATTTATAAACCCATTAATCCAAGCACAAGTAGAGCTATAAGATAAAGCAGCGGCCTTCCCTGATGAGGAAGGCCGCTGCTTTAGTAGGGCTTGATTGGGATATGCCTAGGAATTAGAACAACCCAGGTGTGGTGGCTTTTAGCTGAGCCACGATGGTCTGACCGCCTTTTACTTTCTCGCCAATCTGTACTTTCACTTCGGTATCTACTGGCACGAAGATGTCTACGCGGGAGCCGAACTTGATGAAGCCAAACTCCTCGCCTTGGCTTACTTCGTCGCCCTCATTCACGTACCACACAATGCGGCGGGCCATAGCCCCCGCAATCTGCCGGAACAACACAAAAGGACCAGCCTCCGATTCTACTACTACCGTAGTGCGCTCGTTCTTGGTGCTACTCTTGGGGTGCCACGCAACCAGGTAGTTGCCAGGGTGGTACTTGAAATAGCGCACAATACCCGAGATAGGGTTGCGAGTAATGTGCACGTTAATCGGCGACATGAAGATGCTGATTTGCTTGCGCACGTCATCAAAGTATTCCGGCTCATGCACGTCCTCAATAACCACCACTTTGCCGTCGGCTGGTGCTATTACCAAGTCCTCATGCGTAAACAGGCGCCGGGCTGGGCTGCGGAAAAATTGCAGCAGTGCCAAGAATACAATGACCGAAACGCCCGCAAAGACTTTGTTAAAGTCATTGTGCTCAGCGTTGATCCGGAACAGGAGCAAGTTGACAGCCAACAGGGCCAACAAGGTAAAGAACAGAATACGTCGTCCTTCTTTGTGAATCTTCATAAATCGCAGATTGACGCGGCATGTAGGAACTCAACAGGCGCCGGCGTCGGTCAATCGAACAGTAAAACTGGTACGTAAAGTTGCCAGGGGCAAAGGAAAGGAGTTGTTGTCAGCAGATAAAAGCAACCCGGGCCGTACGGTCCGGGTTACTGGGCAAACAAATATAGCAGACAGTATACGTTAGATTCTGCGAATTTGTGCTACTCGCAGAATGATAACGGTTTAGAAGCCACCGCGGAACTTATACGTCTGGGCTACCTTGTCAATGGCTACCACGTAGGCCGCAATGCGCATGGGGATGTTATACTTCTGGCTGGTCTGGTACACTTTCTCGAAAGCGTCGGACATGATACGGTCGGCGCGCTCCGTTACCATTTCCTCCGTCCACTTAAAGCCCTGGCGGTTTTGCACCCACTCGAAGTAAGATACCGTTACGCCACCTGAGTTGGCCAGAATATCGGGCACCACCATAATTCCCTTCTCATTAATGATAGGGTCGGCGGAAGCGGAAGTAGGGCCGTTGGCACCTTCTACAATCAGCTTGGCCTTGATATCGTGGGCGTTGTGTTCGGTAATAACGTCTTCTACTGCGGCAGGTACCAGTACGTCAACGTCAGCTGTTAGCAGTTCGTCGGCGTGCTCCATCAGGGCAGCACCCGTGAAGCCATCAAGGCGGCCTTTATGGGCATTTTTGTACGCTACGGCCTCGTCGATATTGATGCCGTTCTCATTCCAATACGCACCGCTTACGTCAGATACGCACTTGATTTTAACGCCCTGCTCACTCAGGAGCTTAGCTGCCCAAGAGCCTACGTTGCCGAAGCCTTGCACCGCCGCCGACGCCTGGCGGGGGTCCATACCCAGCTTTTTCATGGCTGCCAGCGCCGATACCATTACGCCACGACCCGTAGCCTCCGTGCGGCCCAACGAACCACCCATTACCAGCGGCTTGCCGGTAACTACGGCGGGCGAGGTAGCCCCTACGCGCTTCGAGAACTCGTCCATCAGCCACGCCATCTCGCGCGGACCCGTACCCATGTCAGGAGCCGGAATGTCGCGGTCGGGGCCAAATACGTCTTTCATGGCCATGGTGTAGCCGCGGGTCAGACGTTCAATTTCGCCGGCGCTCATGGTGGTAGGGTCGCAAATAATGCCGCCTTTGGCACCACCGTAGGGCAAGTCAACCACGGCGCACTTCCACGTCATCCAGGCGGCCAGGGCTTTCACCTCGTCCAAGTGCACATTCTTATCGTAGCGGATACCGCCTTTGGAGGGGCCCAGGATGGTGTTGTGCACTACCCGGTAGCCTTCAAACACGTGCACCTTGCCATCGTCCATGGTCACAGGAATATGCACAATAACCTGCTTATCAGGCGCTTTCAGTACATTGTAAGTTTCGTCGTCGAGACCCAAGATTTCAGTTGCCACGTTGAAACGTGACATCATAGATTCCAGGGGATTTTCGGCATCGACGCGGGGAGCCGGTTCTTTGTACACCGTGGTGGCAGCCATACGGGTGAAGGAATTGGGGTGGGTGAATAATATAACGGCGTCCAGTAGCGGTGGGAGCAATGGTCGCGCGCGGAAAAATTTGGGTGGGCAAAGGTAGCAGGTTTACGTGGAGTTGGGGGCTTGCGGTTCACTTAGCATATTACCGCATCCTACTACTCCAGCCGTAGCACACGGCCACCGTGCTGTTGAACGTAAAAAGCCAGCGCGTGGGGGCACTGGCTTTTTATATTTTTGTTATACCCGACTATCCCCAGATTAGCTGGAGCAGGGCCAGCACTGGTAAGATAAAAAGGAAGGCATCGAATCTATCGAGCAGCCCGCCGTGCCCAGGCATGATGCGGCCGGAGTCTTTCACGCCTATACTACGCTTGAGCATGGATTCAGCTAAGTCGCCGAGCGGGCCGAAGATGGCTACTACCCCCGCCACTACCAAGCGGAATGCCAGTGAAAGCTCGGGCAGCAAGTAGCCCAGTGCCCAACCCATTGCCAGTGTGAGCAAGAACCCGCCGATGGCTCCCTCCCAGGTTTTACCGGGCGAAATTTTGGGAGCTAGCTTGTGCTTACCGAAAGTTTTGCCGGCCGCGTATGCTCCAATATCTGAAGACCATACCAGTAGCAGCAGGGCAAAAACCCGACGGTAGTCGTAGCCTTGGTTACCGAAAGCTACTACATTGAACAGGCTCATTGGCAAACTCACGTAGAGCAGTCCCAGTAGTGCTACCCCAACGTTGGCAAAAGGGGCTAGCTGTTGATTCTCACGCGGCCACGCGGCCATTTCCCGCAGAATGAGAATGATAGGCAGCAGCAGGATAACACCCAGCAACGCTTGCCCAGCAACGCGTAAATCACCTACCAGAACAAGGGTATGAAAACCAGAAGTATCCGTATCAACTCCTAGCGCCTGGCTTAAGGCGTACACACCCACAAAAATCAGCAAGCTGATGCTGCCGCCCAGGATAGCCCCGGGTTTATAGCCTACCTCGCGCATCATGCGGTAGAACTCCCACAGCATGCGCATCTGCACCACGGCAAAAAATAGGGCGAACGTCCAGGCGCTATACCACACACTGCCTAGGAGCAGGGCAGCCCCAATCAGGCCAAAAATTATGCGCTGAGCTAAGTTTGACATGGGCGGCTTGCCCGTGGGAGGTTCGGCGGGTGGGGAGGGGATGGGGGCGGGAGAAGTAGACACGGGAAATGGGAGAAATAAATACCAAGCAACACTAGCAAGCACCGAAAGCAGGCGGCGCTCCTACATGACGGGGCGTAAAACTACAATTTGGTGGCGTCCACGCCGTGATGATTGAGGGTGCGCCCGCCCGAAGCAGCGTGAGCAGTGGCTGTCGCTACGCCCCCGCTACTTAGCGTGTGCATTTCGGTAGGCTCCTCGGCAATAGGATACGCTAGCATGCGGCGGCGCAACGACCAAAGCAGGCTCGCACAGAGTACCAACGATGCTACTACCCAATACCACGCCATGCTTTCCGTCGAGTCGGGGTCGAAATCGGTGCTGGTCCACTGGCGTTGTTGGTTGTAGAGCAGCACTAGCTGGAAGGCGTTTTGAGTGAAGTGCGCGGCCATGGGCACCAGAATGTTACCGCTCCACAAGTAGAGGTAGCCAAACACGAGGCCCAGAATAAAGCGCGGGAAAAACCCAAGTACTTGGAAGTGAATAGCGCTGAACAGCAATGCCGTTAGCCAAATAGCGGCTTCTGGCGAGCCAGACAAGCGGGTAAGTTGCCGTTGCACTACGCCTCGGAATATGAGTTCTTCGCCAATGGCTGCACCCGCCGCAATAACTACCAGCGCTATAATAAAGCGGCCCGTGGTAGTGAAGCGCGTGAGGAATCGAGTGAGTTCCTGTAAGCGGGCTTCGGTGGCACGCGCTTCGGTTTCCCATTCCGTCAGAAAGCTTGGCAGGTGCAAGTTGGTGTTCCACTCCATAATGGCCGTCATGAGGGGAAGGGAAGCCAGCACCAGCACCATGGCCCCCAGCAGCCAGCCTACTGGAATGCGTCGGCGCGGGAAAAAGTAGCTTGATAAAGATGCCCCCTGAAGTGTGGGCAGCAGCAAGCCTCCTCCCACAAAGCCTAAGTAAGCCGTAGCTCCTTGCACCAGCATTATAATGGCCCAGCCGTAGGGTGAAGTAGCGGGCTGGGTCATGATGCGCTGCACCTCCAGCATATTAATCCCATACGCGAACTGACAGACGGCGAACGTCAGCAACAGGCCCACGCACCAGCCAGCAAACACCAGCCCCACGAGCAGAAGCAAGGTAAGAAGTGGATGCAACCGGCTAGAAACGAAACCTTTCATAGGAAGTTGGTGCTTAGAGCGTGATACGTGGTGCTCAGGTGCTGTTTTTACGGGCTCAAGGCCCAGGTGCTAAGCACCAAGCACTACCGACTAAGCACTAAGTCGTAAATTTGCGCAAAATACTAGAATAGCCTGCCGTGGTACACATTCGTAACATTTCCCTGCCTGATTTCCCCTTGCTACTCGCGCCCATGGAGGACGTATCGGACCCGCCGTTCCGGGCGGTCTGCAAGCAAGGCGGGGCCGACTTAATGTATACCGAGTTTATTTCTTCGGAAGGCCTCATTCGGGCGGCCGCCAAAAGCCGACAGAAGCTTGATGTATTCGACTACGAGCGCCCCATTGGTATTCAGCTTTTCGGCTCCGATGTGGAAACCATGGGCGAGTGCGCCCGCATCAGCACCGAAGCTGGTCCCGACCTAATCGACATCAACTACGGCTGCCCCGTAAAGCAGGTAGCCTGCCGGGGAGCCGGCGCAGCACTGCTGCGCGATATTCCTAAGATGGTGCAAATGACCGCCGCCGTGGTGAAAGCTACCCACCTGCCCGTGACGGTAAAGACCCGCCTGGGCTGGGATGACACCACCAAGAACGTGGAGGAAGTAGCCGAGCGCCTTCAAGACATTGGCATTGAGGCCCTCACCGTTCATGGCCGTACTCGCGTGCAGATGTACAAGGGCGAGGCCGATTGGCGCCTAATTGCGGCTATTAAGAATAACCCGCGCATTAAGATTCCCATCTTCGGCAATGGCGACATCGACTCGCCTCAGAAGGCAGTGGAGTATAAAAACCGCTACGGGGTAGATGGTGTGATGATTGGCCGCGCGGCGATTGGCTACCCCTGGATTTTCCGGGAAGTAAAGCATTACGCGGCCACTGGCGAGCTGCTAGCCCCGCCCACGGTAGAGGAGCGGGTGCAAGCCTGCCGCTTTCATTTTGAGAAGAGCTTGGAGTGGAAAGGCCCACGTGCGGGCATTTTCGAGATGCGCCGCCACTATGCCCAGTACTTCCGCGGCTTAGAAGGTGCCCGCCAGTGGCGCACTCGCCTCGTGGACAGCAACGACCCGGCGGAAATTCACGCCATTATGGACGAAATAATTGCCGCCGAGCCAGTATTGGTAGCCTAGTTCTCCGGCTAGCCGTCCTGCACGGGTAGTCGAAGGATGTTGTTGCGTTACCCGCTCAACAGCATCCTTCGACTACCCGTGCAGGACGTACCTTTTTAGTATTCTCCGTCGCACCACCCGCTCACCTTTATGTCCACTGCCCCCGCCCCGGCTGTTACTACTGCCCCTCGTCAGCCAGCCGTAGCGCCACCCCCACCCCACCGCACTCCCACCTCGGCCTGGGTGCTGCTGATTGTATTGGCTACCATCTGGGGCACGTCGTTCATCTTGATGAAGAAAGGGTTAGTGGTGTTTTCGGCGCTAGAGTTGGGAGCAACGCGGGTAAGCGTGGCGGCGCTGCTGCTGCTACCGTTTGCCCTGAAGCACATCGGCAAGGTAGAGCGCAGCCGTTTCAAGTGGCTGGTACTGAGCGGTGTCGTGGGCACGCTGGTCCCGGCCTTCCTGTTCGCCTACGCCGAAACCCGCCTGGCATCGGGCCTGGCGGGGGTGCTGAACGCACTGACGGCCGTATTTACCTTGGTGGTAGGAGCCGCCCTGTTTGGTCAGAAGCTCACGGGCTTGCGGGTACTGGGCATTGGCCTAGGGCTGGTGGGTACGGTAGTGCTCATGCTGCTGGGCGGTAGCGGCGGCGATGCTACCCCCTCGGGGGAAAGCAATGCTTGGTACGGCCTCTACATAGTGCTGGCAACGATGGGCTATGGCGTGAGTGTAAACGTCATTAAGCACCACCTGCACGGCATTCCGTCGGTAGCCGTTACGGGCCTGTTGCTGCTTTTTATTGGCGGACCGGCGTTGGCTTACCTGCTGCTCGGCACTCAGTTTCTACACAAGCTAGCCACGGTACCTGGGGCCTGGACGGCCTTCGGCTATATTGCCCTCTTAGCTACCATGAGCACGGCCGTAGCAATGGTGCTTTTCAATAAGCTTATCCAAAGCTCCACGGCGCTATTTGCCTCTTCTAACACATACCTAGTGCCCATTATGGCCCTTGGCTGGGGCTTACTAGATGGCGAGCAGTTCAACCTTTGGCACTTGCTGGGCATGGCAATTATCCTCGTGAGCGTGGCCATTATCCACCGGGCGAAGTAAGCCCCAGCCTTCTGCTACCGCCTGAGTTAAGGCGCCGCATAAGATGCAAGATGTGCATCATAGAGGCTGGCAGCAGATGGTTATGTGCTGCTAAGGGGTAGCCTCAACACACCATGCGCTTCCTCTACCTTCCCTGCGGCTAGCAACTCCCGTAACACCGGCTCCAACTGCTGGCGCATTTCCTCGCTTAGGCGGTTGAACCCAAGCAGGCGTACCGCAGCCAGCAGGGCGGCATCAGTAGGCAGCGCAAAGCTATGAGCCACTACAGTACGGAGAGCAAGTGTAAGCTCTTCGGGTGCTACAAAGGCCAGCTTGCGCGAAATGGTGGGCAGGCCAGTTCGACTACGGAGAGGAGGCCGTCGCATGGTATTTTCCCAGAGAAAGTCGCCTTGGCGACGCAAGTGGCGCAGGTTCTGGGCGAGTAGGGCCGCATCCCGCACCGCTTTTCGTATGCGCGCCCCTACCTGGCTTGCGCCACTGGCATTAGCCAAGCGGCGCGTAGCTTCTTCTATATGTATTGGGCTTTCAATGCGCACAACCGAGGACAGCCAATTGGCCAACTGGCCCAAGCTGTGTTGATGCAGTTCCCGATGACCGACAGCAGCAGGTAGTTGCGCTACGTGGTAGGATTCGGTTAAGGCAGCGGGGGTAATAGGCGCAGCCTCCCGTGCAATACCGTTCGGCATCACTGCCGGGGGCGCCTCTTCTCGCTCAGCCGACGTAGCTTGGGTTGCATGGCGGCGCGCTTGGTCAATGGCCTGCACTACCCGATCCATCTCGCGCTGGGGGTCACGTAGCCAGCCGGTGCTCCAAATGCGGTGTAGGCGCCACCCCATAGCTTCCAGTACTTGCTGGCGCAGCCGGTCCCGGTCGCGGGCGGAGCGGGCGCGGTGGTACATGGTTCCATCGCACTCAATGCCTAGCACGTAGCGTTCCGGCTGGTCGGGGTCCACGATGGCTAAGTCGAGGTAGAAACCCTGACTGCCTACCCGTGAGTGCACGTGGTAGCCGCGGGCCGTGAGGGCGCGGTACACAGCCGCTTCAAAGGGCGAATCGGTAGCGGGCCCCGCTTCTTCGTGCAGATTAAGACGGCCGTGCTGAGCAAAACCAAGGAAGAACTTGAGGGCTGCTACTCCTTTGGCGCTCGTGCGGCTTAGGTCGAGGTCGTCGGCCGTGAGGTTTGTGAAAACTTCGCAGCGCTGTTTGGCCCGGGTGATGAGCACATTCAGACGCCGCTCACCTCCTTCCCCATTCAGGGGTCCGAAGCTCATAGCCAGGGAGCCCTCTTGGGTGCGGCCATAGCCCACACTGATGAAAATTACGTCGCGTTCATCTCCTTGCACGTTTTCGAGGTTCTTGACGAAGAACGGTTCGTACGGGTGGCGGCGGAAGAACTCCTCCGTTTCGGGATGCTGGCGCCGCAATTTTTCTAGCGCATCCTGAATGGCTTGGCGCTGGGCCATGCTGAAGGCCACTACTCCTAGCGTGGAGTGAGGCGTGGTGCGGGCGTGCTGGAGCACGGCCTCGGCCACTGCCTGGGCCTCCAGGGGATTCGTGCGCGTAGTGCCGCGCTCGTAATACGCAGCAGACAAATGATGATATACTAACCCAAGCTGCTCCTGGCTACCAGGGCTGGGGAAGATAACCAGCTTGTTGTCGTAAAACAGATGGTTAGAAGCCGCAATCAGGCTTTGGTGTAGGCTGCGGTAGTGCCAGCGCAACATGCGTTCGGGCATCTGGCGGGCTTTGCACAGCTCCAGAATGCTTTGCACATCGGCCGTTACATTTTCTTCATCGGCATCTTCTCCGCTGTTCGTCAAAGAGTTGAAGAAAGACGTGGGCGGCAATTGCTTGGAGTCGCCGACTACCACGAGTTGCTTGCCGCGGGCAATAGCACCCAGCGCGTCTACAGGCTTCACTTGGCTGGCTTCGTCGAACACCACCAGGTCAAACTCCAGGGCACCCGGCGGCAGAAAGCTGGCTACTGATAGCGGCGACATCATGAAGATGGGCTTAATGGCCTGCACTGCCCGCCCGGCCTGCTGCATAAGCTTCCGTAATGGTAGGTGACGCGCCTTCTTGGCGAATTCGTTGCGCAGCAGCAGCATTTGCCCACCAGCCTGCGGATGAGGAAGCTGCTCGTAATGCTGGCGCATGGCCCGTACCCGGTGATGGTAGAGCGCGTCGTGGTCGGCTTGGCGGAAGCGTGAGGCCGTTTCTTCGTGGCTGGCTCGCTCAAACTGACGCAACGGGGGTTGCGCGTAGGCCAGCTTGTGCAGCTGCTCCAGCCAAGTCTGGCGTATGACCGCTACCAAATAGTGGGCAGCAGGCTCCCAGCGCTCGGCCAGGGCAGTCAGCTCCGGCATACCTTCTGCCTGAACACTAGCTGCCACGTTGTTCCATTCCACTAGGTTGCGCAACGCGGGTAGGTCAGCCGCCCAGGCTTGCAGAGTTGCTTGCTGACGGTTGAAGAGCTGAAACTGCAAGCGGCCATCCGGTCCGAAGCGTCGTGCTTCGTTTAGGTGTAGGCTATCGGCTACTGCCTGCACCTGATTGCGTTGATTGGCTAGGGCAGTTTCCAGCGCAGCCAACAATTCGGCTACCTCGCGGGGGTGAGCATCTTGCTGTAGGTAGCCAAATAATGCGGTGGGCAACTCATCCCGGGCTATTCGTTGCTGCGTCAGGGTTAAGTATTCCTGTACTTTGAGCAGTACGGGCCAGTTGGAGCGCGTACCCTGCCAGCCCGGCCCGAATAAGTGCTGCCCCAAGCCGCTAGCTTTCGCCAAGGTGTTGGCGTGGCGAGTTGCTTCATGAATAGCATCAATGACCTCTACTACAGCTGCTGCTGCATCGGGCAGTGGGCCGCGCCAGAAGCTTTGCAAGTGCTTACGGGCACGGCGGTAGTCGCCGCTGAGCAGGCGCCACCATTTATCGCCCGTGGAGAGCAGGATGGCCCGCTCCGCAAGTAACTGCTGCTCCCAAGCTTCGGGCAGCAGTGTGTCTTCATGCTGCTTACGTAGCGCGTTGTAGGCTAGCCCCGCTCCTATAATTTCTCGAAGTGCAGTAGCTTGCTGGTACCAGGCCACATCCGCTACGGCCACTCCCGCTGGCATGGCGGGTGCAAGCTGGGCGTGGCGGGCGGCAGGTAGGAGCTGTTCGGCAGCAGTACGCTCCTCTGGGGTGGGCAAGCCAAGGTGCTGCGCCAATGCTCGGGCAGTTTCCTCCAGACGGGTAACGGCCACCTGCGCGGCACTGAGCTGCTGTGCCAACGTGGCCTGGTCGGCTGGTAGCAGCACGGTCAGTTCACTTCCCCAAAACAGCAGTTGTTGCGGTACTCCCATTTTTTGAAGCACAGCCTGTAGGCGGGCACCTAGGGCCTCGGCACGGGCGGCATCGGCATCAGTCCAGGTAGACAGAGTAAGAAAAGCAATCCGGGGTAGCTCCAGAGTGCCCACTTGCTCGCGCAGGTGCAGTAGCTCTCCGGCTACTTGCTGAGCAGTGCGCTGACTATGGCCCAGCGGAGCGTTTACGGCCAGAGCGTAGTTGTTCAGGAGGGCGCGGTAGTGGGGCAACTGGGCTACTTGGTCGGCTACCAGCGTAGCCGCAGCGGGCCGGCCCAGGCTGAGCGTGGCTTGCAACTCATCGTGCACTACCTTTTTATTGGCCTTGTGGCTGTGCAGCTCCAAGCAAGCCGCTCCAAGGCCTAGGCTATCGAGGCGACGCTTTACTACTTCCAGGGCCGCCATTTTTTCGGCCACGAATAGTACTTTCTTACCGGCGCCAATGGCTTCCGCTAGCAGGTTAGTAATAGTCTGCGACTTGCCGGTGCCGGGCGGGCCTTGCACCACTACGTTGCGGCCTTCTTGCACAGCCAGCAGAGCCAGTAGTTGCGAGCTGTCGGCGTCCAGTACTTGGTGCAGGCCGTGGGCGGCGCTTTCGTGGTCGAGGAAGGCCGTATCATCTAGGCTGAGTGGGGCATCCTGGAAGCCTGTATCCACCCCGAGTAGGGCCTGAATGGACGGATGCTGAAGCAACGATGCCTCCGCAGGCCAGGTGGTGGGGTCTAAGTCGCGGTAGAGCATGAACGTGCCGAAGGAGAAAAAGCCCAGCGCAATCTGGGAGGGCGCTACTTGCCAGCGCGGCATTTCCCGTACGGCTTTCCCCACGGCGGCAAGGTAGGCCGCCACCCCAGCTTCTTCGTCCCACTCCGGCAAGCTCAGTCTAAAGCTGGCCTGTAGCTTGGCTTCCAGAGAAAGGTTGCCTTCTACCTCTGCCCCCGTATACCGCAGCTTAAACCGCTCGGCTGCGGTGCCCCGTTCCACTAGCACGGGCACAAGCACAAGCGGGGCCTGGCGTGCCTCCCCGCTATTGGCGGCCTCGTACCAAGTCAGCATGCCCAAGGCCAGATACAGACTATTTACACCCCGTTCTTCCAGGCTGGTGCGGGCAGCATAGTAGGTATTGAGCAGACGCCTTTCCAGCCGGGCCGGGGGCTCGGCTGTTTGCAGCTTGTTGTCGGTGGTTGCGGGTAGGCGTCGGGCCGTCGTTGGTAGCTCAGCAGGTGTCTCTATTGTCTTGTAGTCGGCAGATGCAGAATCAGGCTGCTCAACTTTCTCGCCACTACATGCATGCACATCTACCCTTTCCTCTCTGCCTATTTGGGGCGCTGGTGCCGCTTGGAAATACATGGCTTTGCCTTGGCGTACCAGCACCTCATATACCGCCGCGGCCTCTTCCTCTACCACGGCCACCCCATGCGCCGCTGAGTGGCGAAAGTTGAGCATGGGGTTGCGCATACCCAGGTCAAGCAGTTCCCGACGCGAAGCTTCCAGGCGCGCTGCTAGCGAAGACGTGGTAGAATCAGCAGACATACAGGGCGGGGCCGCAGCTAGGCAGGGCTGTTGGGTAAGGAGTAAATAACACAAACCCGCCGGCCGCCGGGGCCAACGGGTTTGTGAAAGTACTGGGCGCAGGGTCAGCTAGCGGCTCGTTGTTACTTTTTTCAGCCCCAGTTTGCTGTGCTTAAAGCCGTAGTTGAAGTACAAGGCCAGCCCGATAACCAGCCAGCCGAAGAACAACAGCCAGTTGTTGATGCCCAGTTGAGTCATCAGGTACAGGTTGGTAAGTAGGCCCAACACCGGCAGCAACGAGAGGCGCTTGCGGAACGAGAGCCAAGCCAAAACCAGGCAGAACACAAAGAACACCAGCATAGGTATATAGTGGCGGCCTTCTTCGTACCCGCTACTCAGGGCCGTCTGAAATTCCTGAATACCTGCCTGGTTATATAGCAGCAAGAGCGCGGCCCCGAGCGCCAAAACCAGGGGCACCAGAAACTGCCCATTGATGTAAGGCACCTTAAAACGCGCATCGCTCTGGCCGTGAGGGTCAATGATGAGAATGCCGCCGCACACCAGCGCAAAGGCAAACAAAGTACCAATGCTGGTCAGGTCGATGACGAGGTCCATATTCAGCAGCATGGCCGGCACTCCCACAAAGAAACCCGTGACGATAGTGCTAAATGAGGGCGTGTGGAACTTGGGGTGCACGTTGGAGAAAACGGGAGGCAGCAACCCGTCGCGGCTCATGGTCATCCAGATGCGGGGCTGGCCAATCTGGAATACTAGCAATACCGACGCCATAGCCAGCACCGCCGACACGGCTACTACACCGCCCAGCCACTTTACGCCTACTTTATTGAAAACGTACGCGAGTGGGTCGCCCACGGCAAGCTCTTTATAGTTTACCATGCCGGTGAGTATCAAGGTGATAATCACGTAGAGAATAGTGCAGATGATAAGGGCATAAATCATAGCCCGGGGCAGGTCGCGCTGGGGGTTTTTGCATTCTTCGGCCGTGGTCGAAATAGCATCGAAACCGATGTAGGCGAAGAACACCGCCGATACCCCTTTGAGTACGCCACCAATGCCGTTTGGCGCAAAGGGGCTCCAGTTGGCGGGCTCCACATAGAAGGCACCTACTAGAATTACCACCGCTACTACTACCAGCTTCAGGGCTACCAGCAGGTTGGAAGCGTTTTTCGATTCCTTAATACCTACGTACACCAAAGCCGTAATTGCCAGGGTAATCAGGCCGGCCGGCAAGTCAATTACCAGTCGTAAGCCGCCGGGCAGCACCGGCGCCGTATTCCACGCATTATACCCTTCTAGCTGAGCCGCCGATGCTTCGGCCAGCGGCTTACCAGCCTGCATCAGTTCCAGCACTTCATTGTAGTGCTTGTGCGCGCTCTGCATGCCCATGCTAAGCCATACAGGGACGTGTACGCCTACGCCCTCCAGCAACCCAGTAAAGTAATCGGACCAGGAAATGGCCACCACAATGTTGCCCACGGCATACTCCATAATCAGTGCCCAGCCAATAATCCAGGCGGCCAGTTCCCCGAAGGAAGCATAGGCGTAGGTGTAGGCAGAGCCGCTCACGGGAATGGTAGCCGCAAACTGAGCGTAGCACAACGCCGAGAAGGCGCAGGCAACGGCTGTGAATACGAACAGCATGGATACGGCCGGCCCACCGTCGTGGGAGGCATTGCCGATGGTGCTGAAAATGCCAGCCCCAATAACCGCTGCAATACCCAGTGCCGTGAGGTCGCGCACAGTAAGATGGCGCTCCAGTCCGCCACCGTGGCTATGGCCGTCGGCATCGGCGGGCGGGTTGTGCAAGATGTCATCGAGGCTTTTGCGGCGAAATAGGCCGCTAGAGCGCGAGGGGGGAAGCGGAGTAGACAAAGTCGGTTGAGAGAAGGTAAGAGGGGCAAAAGATACAGAATAATGCTGGGCGGCTGCACCATGTAGTGCTACCGCCTTATCTTTCAGCCATGTCTGTTTGTATCACCATTCCCACACCCTGCCTTGCTACTTGGCAGGATATGCCCCCTGCTCCGGGCGGGCGTCACTGCGGTGCCTACAATAAAGTGGTGGTTGATTTCACGCAGTTATCGGAGGCAGAAGCCGTGGCCTACTTGTAGCAACACCCTGGGGCTTGCGGCAGATTTCGCTCGGAGCACGTTAATTCGCTGCCCAACTGGGCTCCATGGTTGGCGGCAGTGGTGGCGGCCTTATCATCGTGCGAGGTAGAGCCAACCATTTCCCTTCCAGTCACTAGCACCGTAGCACCAGTTGTAGGCAACTTCTTTGTGGTGAAGGACACTGTAGTAGATAAGGAATCTGGCATGCCGGTGGTACATGCCCTGGTTATTAGTGAGCAAGATACCACGCGGCACACCCGCACGGCCCCAGATGGCACTTTTCAGCTTCCGTTACCTGTGGCCCTGCGTGGCACTGCACTAGTAGCCGCAACCTCCCCTACCAAAGTAAACGAGGACTTTACCTTCTATACCCCTCGCTACTTCATGGCCACCGATTCTGAGTCGGCAGTTGTGCGGCTGCGCAACAGAGCCGCCGTACTCGGCAGCCCAAGATTAGAGCCCGGGGAATGCTTCTCACCTGCCATCAGATCACTCTTTACGCCTGACGTTCCGCCGCCACCGCCACCTAGGCTCACTACCCGTACGTCTACTGCGGCCGAGTAGTATATCCTCTGCGGGCCTATTGTCAGCAAATACTTATCACCAGATTATGGAATCTGGCTTGGTGCGGCATCAGATCAGCAAACCTAACGTGCTGTTCTAATGCTGCGCCGCCCTAGCCTCTCTATACCACAGCCTTGCCAGGAGAACTGGCAGGCTATGACGCCCACCGCCCAAGGCCGCCACTGCGCGGCTTGCACGAAAGTGGTAATCGACTTCACCTCCATGTCGGATGCAGAGATAGTGGCTTACTTGGGCCGGTCGGCGGGGGCTAGTTGCGGGCGGTTTCATAGCTCGCAGCTAAACCGTGCGCTGACAGCCCCGTTGCCGGAGCCCTGCGCCGCAGGACGTAAGCGCTGGTTGGCTTTGGTAGCGTTCCTAGGCATAGGTACCCTAGCTACCCCGGTAGTGCAGGCGCAGTTGCCCCAGCCCGTGCTAACGGAGCACCTCTACCCTGTTACGATGGGTTTGGTTGCTACCCAGCCTACCACTGGGCCTGGCGTACCACCAGCGCCAGTAGTGCGGGGCGTGGTGCTAGACGCGGTAGGTCGTGTTCCATTACCGGGAGTGATAGTAACAATAGCGGAGACTACCGTGGGCGTTAGCACCAATGATGATGGCACGTTTGAGTTGGTGTTGCCCGCCACGTTTCGCCAGAGCAAATCCGTACTACTCTACATCAACTCTGTGGGCTACGAAAGCCAGTACCTGCAAGTAAATCCGCAAGACACAGCCACCCAGAGGATTGTATTAGCTAGCGGCTCCCGTATGCTGGGAGAGGTAGTCTTGATTGACGGGCACTACGCGACACCCTGGTACTCACCCCGCGGGTTGTGGAACCGAATTACGCGGCCTTTCCGGCAAAAGCAGAAGCTAAACTAGTAAGCTGGCAAACCTTTCGCCCCTGAAAAGTATTATTCTGGGGTATGAAGCACAGCATCCTTGCCTTTCTAATTCTATTACTTACAACCGCTGGTTGTGCCCTGAAGCCCACCAACAAGTACGATGTCGTGAGTGACCGGGCCCAGCTACCGCAGGAAGAAGCAGTTCATAAACAGAACTCCTTGGAATGGTGGTATTTCACCGGCCATTTGCGCGATAAGGAGACCGGCGAAACGTTCGGTGTAGAGTACGTCTTTTTTCACTTCAACCTCACGGGTAAGAAGGATTGGCAGATGGTAAACTTTGCCCTGACAGACCCTAAGGCCCAACGGTTCCGCTATGATTATAAGGTAGAGCAACTGCCCGACTTGCTCCCGGCCACCTTGCCCCTGAACCTGACCACCCAGAAGCGGGCCGAGCAATGGACCCTGACGGGCCAGGAGGGGCGCTACCACTTGCAAGCCCGGATGGCCCTGCACGCCGGAGAAGCCATCAACCTCACTACCACACCCGCCAAGCCCGTACTCCTGCACAGCGGCACGGGCTACGAGCAGTACGGCCCTACCGCCAGAGCGGGCTACTATAGCTACCCGCGCTTGGCGGCCAATGGCACCTTGGAAATCGGCGGTAAAACTCGTCAGGTGGAAGGTGAGCTGTGGTACGACCGGCAGTGGAACTGCAATAGCGTGACCACCAAAGACCTGGGTTGGGACTGGTTTAGCATTCAGCTAGACGAGCCGCGTGAGGAGCTTATGGCCTACCAACTCTACAACAAAGCTACCGGCCAGAGCATTGGCGGCGGCTCGCATTACAGCAACCAGGCCCAGAATAAGCACCTCAATCAGGATGATTTTCAGCTAGAAACGCTGGCCTACTGGACCAGCCCGCATTCTAAGCTTCAGTACCCAAGCAAGTGGCGTCTGCGGGTTCCTAGCCAGGGCTACGACCTTACTATCACGCCACTCGTAGCAGACCAAGAACTGACGCTCAAGCTGTTTGCGGGCATCAAAATGCACTATTGGGAAGGGATGTGCCGGGTTGAGGGCACTCACAACGGCCAACCGGTGAAGGGCAATAGCTATGTGGAAATTACCAACCGTCGTGAAGCCAAGAAAGCTCGCCAAGCCGCCGAGGTTGTAAAGGCCAAAGAGCAGCCTACCCCTTCAGAATCACCCGGAAGGTAGTGCCCCGCCCTACCTCGCTCCATTTCACGAAGAGCTTGCCCCGGTGGTAGTTCTCAATGATGCGCTTGGCCAAGGCCAAGCCCAGCCCCCAGCCACGCTTCTTGGTAGTGTAGCCGGGTAGGAAGACGCGCTCAATTTTACTTTTTGGGATGCCCTTGCCGGTATCGGTGATGTCGATGGCAATTTGGCTTTTATTGCGGATGGGGCGGCGCAGGTGCAGGGTAATGCTGCCCCGGCCATCCATGGCGTCCACGGCATTTTTGCAGATGTTTTCAATTACCCAATCGAACAGCGGAATGTTGACTTGGGCGGGCGTATCGGTGGGCAGGTCCGTTTTCACCTCAAACGTTACCTTCCGCGACACCCGGCTCTGCAAGTAGCTGATGGCGTTTTGGGTTACGCGCAGGATGTTCTCATCCTTAAGAACGGGCACCGAGCCGATGTTAGAGAAGCGCTCCGTAATAATTTCCAGCCGCCGGATGTCCTTGCCCAGTTCCTCCACAATGGGCTCGTCTCGAAACCGTTCCGATTCCCGCAGGTAGGCTTGCCACCCTACCAAGCTGCTCAGCGGAGTGCCTAATTGGTGGGCTGTTTCCTTAGCAAGCCCTACCCATACCCGGTTTTGCTCGGCCCGGCGTGAGTAGCTAAAGGTGAAGTAGGCAATAATAGCCAAGCACCCAATTACGGCCAGCTGCACCAGAGGATAGTAGCGCAGCTGCGTAAGCAAGGCCGATTCTTTGTAGTAAATGAAGTTGCGCAGGCCCGCCCCTATTTCCACCACAATAGGCGGATGCTGCTGCTTCATAACGGCTATTTCGCGGCGCAAAAACGCAATGGCCGCCTGCTCCGAGAGCCCCTTGGGTATGCTCACGTTCTTGGCGTCGATGATGTTGGCGTCCGCGTCGGTGAAAATAACCGGAATGGTCGTGTTGGCCTTGATGATTTCATCCATCAGGAAGGAGTTGTCCGACTCCTCCTCCGTGTTGATAATGTAGCGCTGGGTTTTGGCGTACAGGTCAATTTGCTGCTGCTCCCGCTCGGAGAGGCGCTGCACCAGGATATTGGTATAAATAACCGTAGCCGCGGCAATTAGCAGGGCCCCGGCCACAATGACGAGCTTAATACGGGACTTCTGGTCGTATATCGGAAGCACGGACAAACAAAAAAACGGATAAAAACAAAGGGCACGTGCGGCGGCTGGTGAGGTCGGCTACCTGCTAGTCTGCCTTTCCGAGTAGTGAAAGGGAACCGGGCCGTATCAACGAAGGTATGGGGCCTGATGTTGGCTAGCGGGCTTCTCACCACGCGCTTTCTTATCTAATTACCAACTTTTTTCAGTATCAGCAGAGATAAAAAGGCCACCGGAGCGCTAGAAGCATTGTTTTCACTTTACGTGAACCCCTAAGCGCCTTCACCTGTTTTTACTCTATCGATTTGTGGCGTATTTTTGCCCCCTGATTTTCGCACTAGCTCCAGCTATGCTCCATCCATTCAAGGCCGTTAGTCTCTCCTTTAAAAAAGCTCCCTTAGCAATTCGGGAGTTGATTTCATTAGATGAGGCCGCTTGTCGCCGTTTCCTGCATACACTCCACCACGAGCTGGCCCTCACCGACCTGCTTGTGCTCAGCACTTGCAACCGTACTGAAATCTACTACTCCGCAGAGCGCGACCAGAGCCCAGCTATTATTGCTGCTCTCGGCCAGCTCAAAGGCTTAGCTGACGTAAGCGAGTACTACCCCTACTTTGATATTCTCGACCAACACCTCGACGCCGTCCGCCACCTCTTTGAGGTAGCCATGGGCCTCGATGCCCAGGTGGTAGGCGACCTGCAAATTAGCAACCAGGTGAAGCAGGCCTACCAGTGGTCGGCCGATGAAGATGCGGCGGGTCCTTTCTTGCACCGCCTCTTGCACACCGTGTTCTTCACCAACAAGCGGGTGCAGCAGGAAACGTCCTTCCGCGACGGGGCAGCCTCGACGTCTTACGCCGCGCTAGAGCTAGTTGAAGAACTCACTGCCGACACCAACAACCCTCGGGTACTGGTAGTAGGCCTTGGAGAGATTGGGGCCGATGTTTGCCGGCACTTTGGCGACAGCAAGCTGTTCACCGATGTCACCATCTGCAACCGTACCCGCAGCAAGGCCGATTTGCTAGCAGCAGAGTGCGGGCTCAAGGTCATCGACTTTGAAAACTTGGTGCCCGCGCTGAAAGAAGCCGACGTCATCATCAGCAGCATTGCTCACCACGAGCCGTTCTTCACGCCCAACATGGTAGAGCGCCTCGACGTGCTGAGCTACAAGTTTTTCATCGACTTATCGGTACCGCGTAGCATTGCCGCTGAGGTGGAGAACGTACCCGGCGTACTGGTTTATAACATCGACGCCATTCAGAGCAAAGCCTCGGCTGCCTTGGAGCGCCGATTGGCTGCCGTGCCTCACGTTCGGGCCATTATTGAGGAAAGCCTCATGGGGCTGCAAGACTGGACCAAGGAGATGATGGTGTCGCCGACCATCCAGAAGCTTAAGAATGTGCTGGAGCAACTCCGCCTCGAAGAAATGGACCGCTTCCAGAAGAAGATGAGCCCCGAGGAAGCCCGCCGCGTCGACGAAATCACGAAGTCGTTGATGCAGAAGGTTCTAAAGCAGCCGGTCATTCAACTAAAAGCCGCCTGCAAGCGGGGTGAAGCTGATCAACTCATCGACGTGCTTACCGACCTCTTTGACCTAGAGCGCCAACCCAACGCTGTATAGTACACTGCTACTCTCGGTTCTATGAACCGCCATTACATACCACGGCCCGCCTGATGCAGATCAGGCGGGCCGTGCTAGTTAGTATACTAGCTGGTAACGCACCGCATACCCTACAGGGCGAGGGGGCTACTTTCTATAGAGTGTCGCAGCAATCCTCCAGCGAGTCGATTACGTCGAGCAATTTGGGAATAGAAAGAGAGTAGTAGATTTTGGTTCCGACTTTAAACGACGACAAAATGCCGCGGTCTTTCAGGGTAATCAGGTGCTGCGAGGCAATGGCCTGTGGCAAATCCAGGGAGCGGTAGATTTCCGTTACGGTCATCTTTTCCTCCTTGCCCAGCAAGTCAACAATAGCCAGTCGTTTTGGGTGCGCCAGTACCTTAAGCATGGCGGCAGCCTTATCTACCTTTTTGGATTCTACGCGTGCAAGCAATGGTTTCATATGGAGGGCTACAACGGTGGTTGCAAAAGAGTGGTTATGCAGGAATATGCGTAATACGATATTCCGCAGTTGGTAAGTTCCTTTCAACGTACCAGGTCTCAAAAAAATTTACAAAAACCAAAAAATTGTACCCGATTCCCTTCGCTTGTTGCAATGCTATATCTACACCGCCGGGCTTGCCCGGCGGGGTGCTTACCTTTGGGGCGTAGTATTCCACCCACCCCACTTTTTACTTGATGAAAGACCTACTAGCTACCTTTGAGACTAAGCGCCCCGAAATTGTATTTGAATGGAAAGATGCGGAAACCGAGGCAGAGGCTGGGTAGTGATTAACTCCCTGCGGGGCGGAGCGGCCGGCGGGGGTACTCGCATGCGTAAAGGCCTTGACAAGCGCGAAGTAGAGAGCTTGGCTAAAACCATGGAAGTGAAGTTCACCGTTTCGGGCCCGGCTATTGGAGGCGCCAAATCGGGCATCAACTTCGACCCGCAGGACCCGCGCAAGCGTGGCGTGTTAGAACGGTGGTACCGAGCTGTCATTCCGCTGCTGAAGAACTATTACGGTACCGGCGGCGACCTGAACGTGGACGAGATTCACGACGTAATTCCGATTACGGAGGAGTACGGCCTGTGGCACCCGCAGGAAGGCATCGTAAACGGCCACTACCGTGCCACCGAGCCCCAGAAGATTCAGAAGTTGGGCCAGCTACGCCAAGGAGTAGTGAAGGTGCTCGAAGACGCTACCTTCTCGCCGAGCCTCGGCCGCAAGTACACCATTGCAGACCTTATCACGGGATATGGGGTAGCCGAGGCAGTACGTCACTACTACGAGTTGTGGGGCACTCGCTCCGTATTAGGTAAGCGCGCCATTATTCAGGGTTGGGGCAACGTAGGAGCGGCCGCCGCTTACTACCTTGCCAGCCAGGGCGCCCGCATCACGGGTATCATCGACCGGGCCGGCGGCCTCATTCGGGAAGAGGGCTTCTCGCTGGAGGAAATCCGGACGCTGTTTCTACAGCGCGAGGGCAACGCCCTGACTGCCGCTGACGTGCTACCGTTTGAAGAAGTAAACCAACGCATTTGGAGTAGCGGCGCCGAAATTTTCATTCCCGCGGCAGCCTCGCGCCTAGTATCGCGCCAGCAGGTAGAGCAGCTGGTAGCCGGTGGGCTAGAAGTTATAAGCTGCGGAGCCAACGTTCCCTTCCAAGACCCGGAAATCTTTTTCGGTCCTACCGGCGAGTTTGCCGACGACCACGTAAGCGTCATTCCCGACTTCATTGCCAACTGCGGCATGGCCCGCGTGTTTGCCTACTTAATGGAAGCCGACGCCGAAATTACTGACCAGGCTATTTTTCAAGACACTTCTCGGGTTATTCAAGCAGCCCTGGCCCGTACTCGCCAGCAAAGCGACTCCCTCACGGGTATTGCGCAGAAGTCGTTTGAGATGGCGCTGCGGCAGCTTGTATAATCGCAGGTATAGTATTTGAGGCCGTACCCTGGGATGACGCCCGGCAGCCAGACTGCCAGGGCGTCATCCCACCTTTTATCCTGTAAGCCTAAGCGTACTTTTTCATGTCCCTTCAGGAAATTCTGCACTACCGTTTTCTTGGTAATAATGTAGGCGCCTACCTAACGTGCCTCGTTCTGCTGCTGTTTGGTTACCTATTCAAGACCCTGCTCTCTAGGCTGCTTTCCAAGCTGGTATTTCGCTTCATTCGCAAGCGGGCCGAAGGCGTTAGTGAAGAGCAGTTTCAGGCCCTCCTGATTCAGCCGTATCCATTGTAGTCTTTTTCGTGACCATCTACCTAGCATTCCAAGTGCTAGACTACCCGGTGCGCAGTTCTGAAATCACGAAGCACGAGCCGTGGCCACAAGTAGCCTTGTTCCGGCTGTACCAAGTAGCCATCATTACGGGAGTAGCCTGGATTGCCTTGCGGGTGGTAGATTTTATGGTGCTGGTGTTTCGGCGCCGCGCCGAAACGCACACATCCCGCCTAAACGACCAGTTGATTCCCTTTGCTAAGGATTTATTGAAAGTACTGGTAATGACCATGGCTTTCCTAGTACTGCTCAGCAAGGTGTTTGGGGTGAATGTGACGGCCCTGATTGGGGGCTTGGGCATTGGCGGTTTGGCCGTGGCCTTTGCTGCTAAGGAAAGCTTGGAGAACCTGATTGCCTCCTTTACCATCTTCCTCGACCGGCCCTTTGCCGTGGGCGACTTGGTAGAAGTAGGAGCTGTAACGGGTACCGTAGAGAAGGTAGGGTTTCGTAGCACTCGGTTACGCACCGCTGAGAAAAGCTACGTAACCGTACCCAATAAGTCTATGATTGACAAGCCGTTGGACAACCTTTCCCTGCGTACTGCTCGGCGCGTAAACTTTACCCTGGCCCTCAGTCATGCTACTTCCAGCCAGCAGCTGCACCAAATTGTAGAAAAGGGTAAGCACGCCATTGAGGATAATCCATTGGTTACAAAGGAAGTACAGATTCAATTTTCTGCTCTTACCCCTGCTGCCAAGGAAATTACTGTGCAGTACTTCGTAGAAACGACCAACTATGATGAATACTTAGCTGTGAAAGAGGAGCTAAACTACCGGCTGGTAGAAGTAGTGGAAGCGGCTGGCGGAGGTTTTGCCAGTACTGGTACTACCGTAGTTCAACTAGCAGGCGGTGGCCGCTTTGATGGCCTTAACCCTACCAATACGCCAGTGGTATAGCTAAGTAGCCTATCTAAGGCACTTGACTACGGCATTGTCATGGGGTCATAAAAAAAGAGGCTTGCCACATTAGGCAAGCCTCTTCTATATACATTACCCTGTGGTAACCGCTTAGCGGCCACCAAATAGGCCGCCTAGCAGGCTACCCATGCCGCCGCCCATCAAGCCGCCGCCGCCAGCGCTACGAGGCTGTGAGTTAGGCTGACCACCAAGGCCACCTAGAATCGACATGAGGGAGCCTAGGCCGCCCCCACCTACGTGCGACCCTTGCTGCGGGTAGTTGCCGTAGCCAGCCTGCTGGCCGCCACCCATCATACCGCTAAGCAAACCGCCGCCGAGTAGGCCACCAAGTAAGCTACCCATACCGCCTTGGGCTGCGCCACCCAATAGGCCACCCATCGAGCCACCCATTAGGCCGCCGCCCATACCACCTTGGCTGCTACGGCCACCCATCACCTTGGATATTACCATGGGTGCTACTACACCCAACAAGCCGGCCATGAGGGCGCTCTTGGGGATGCCCGCACTCTCAAGCTTATTGGTAACGCCGCTGAAGAAGCCTTGCTTCGCTGGGTCGCTAGCATCGTGGGGTACCTGAGCAGCTTGATCTACTACTTGCTCCAAGGTTTGCTTTTGCTCTTGACTAATACCGAGGTAGCTAGAAATTTTATTTACCATTTCCTCCTCCGTATTGGAGTAGGCGCCATCGGCGCGCGCAAAGCTGATGAGGTCCGTAACCAGCGAATAGCGCAGTTCGCTATTGCGAAGAGCGTCGAGGTTCTGCCGAATGCTTTCATTGTTAGCGTCTTTGGCAGCAGCTAGCACTTGCTGGGTAGCACCGCCCGAGAGGCCTGCCTGGTGAGACAACTGCTGTAGAAATTCTATTTCAGCAGCAGAAGCTTCCCGATCGGCAGAGGCTAGGCTGGCAATAACGCTGAGGTAAGCTGCTTTTTCCTGATCAGAGTAATTTTGCAGAAGTTGGTTATCGTCCATGATAGTAAAGCGAGGGATGGAGGGAAGAGAAAGAATCGATGCATCTTAACGCGAAGCCATTAATTAGGTTGAGATTTACTCCTATCAACCCCAGCCTCACCCCAAAACGCCGCTGCAGTCAGCCAAGCACACGATAAATACTGTAATTTTTTTATTGGTCAAAAATTTCTGACTATGAACCAGTTGACGCTTTACAGGCATCCTTTTTCAAAAAAAACCAATTAAACTTTAGGTTAAGAGTTGCGCAAGAAAAAACGACCTGCCATATTTGCCATCCCAAACGGGACACGCCCATGGGAGATTAGCTCAGCTGGTTCAGAGCATCTGCCTTACAAGCAGAGGGTCACTGGTTCGAACCCAGTATCTCCCACTTTTTAGAGTACGCATACCCCTCGGGAGATTAGCTCAGCTGGTTCAGAGCATCTGCCTTACAAGCAGAGGGTCACTGGTTCGAACCCAGTATCTCCCACCAGATTAAGGACAGTCGGCAACGGCTGTCCTTTTTCGTTTTTGCGGCAGATCATGCGCATCACATTTCCTTGGTGTTTCATCCATCTCGTCACCGGATAACTACAAGCTGTGGATTGCTCCCGCTGATCAAGTACGATTGTTACACCTGCCCATCTCGGCGGCTTGGCATTCCTTCGTGACAGGCTACCGCCGAACATCACAGCCGTACGCCGATACTGTAGAAGGATTTGTGGGGTGGGCTGAAGAGGTGCAAGAATTCTATAGCGCCCCACTGCGGACACGCCCCTGCCAAAAACGTTGGGCGGTGATAAGGGGAAATAGCAGTAGAGCAGGCTCCGCAAAGAACCGCCACCGGAAGCCTACGAAGAAGATTAAGCTCAGTAGCCACGCAGCTATTAAAGGCGTCAGCAGTAGCGCATCGCGCCGCTCAAAGCGCAGACCTTGGTATTGCCCCAAGGTGAGTACCAGCGCAACAAAGAAAGCAAGGTGCACGAGGGCTGTAAATGGGTGCCACGGCGTGCGCGGGGCATCCGCAATGAAATTCTCGGGTGAGAAGAACAATGCCGTTTTACGCAACCATAGCTGTGCCTCTTGCGCAGGGTGCGTTGCTATCCACTGTCGGGCCACACGGGCGCGGGCTTGGCTTTCTTGGTACTGGTCTAACGCATCTAGTTGGGGCACGTGGGTCCGTAAATACTGGTCGAACGGTTTGGTACGGTCGTCCCAGTCGAACATAAAGCGGCCCTGGGTCACGGAGTTGTGCCCTTGCAGCAGTTCAAAACCAGCTTGGTTGCTAAGCGTCCACGCCCCAAATAGCTGGTGATTCTTCAAAAAAATGGGTAGGTGCGCTATTCCTACTGCCAGCGCGATGCCCAAGCTCAGGCCCACTGCTAGTCGGGTAGCACGAGACCCACAGGATAGCATCAATAGCCCAAACACACCGAATACAAGCCCATATACAGCCAGTAAATACCCGCGCAATAGGCAGGATAATACGACGGCACCTACTAGCAACCAAGCATCAGGCCAGGACAGTGGACGCCCCCCATACAGGCGCAGGAGCTTGTATATGACCATAATGAGCAGAGGAAGCGCCAAGTTCTCGAACCACCAAAAGCCTCCAATGTAGTAAACCACCGATGGGTACACGGCCCATAACCCAGCCCCAACCCACGACAAACCGTGGCTCACGCCAAAGTGCCACAGCGTACGTTGCACATACAGGCCGCCCAAGAGGTAGCAACCCGCCGCGGCCGCATAGACAAGCAGCGTGAGGTAGTGCTTTGGCAAGCCCAGCCGTGCCCAGCCAATGTATACAAACACCGGAAAGCTGGCATGAAATGCATCGGGGCGCACTATGTGCCGTTCTGGGTCGGTGCTGACGTAGCCACGACCCGCCAAGTAATTGTCGGCGATGCGTCCGTTACGCCGCTCATCATAATTCCACTCCAGGCCAGGGTTGAGGTGTAGATTAAGCACCAGCCGTATGCATAACAGTAGCGCTGCTATAGGCCAAACAAATCGAGGAATGGTACGCAGCACGCGGAGACGAGTAGAGTTGGAAATGAATTGCCGAATTTAGCCGTGTTTTACGGTTCGTACACTTGAGCACCGTCCGGCAAATGGCTCTTACCTAAAAGAGCCACACATCTGCACAGATTTTCGCCCCCACTCGCAGGGGCCTATTACTTACTATGCCTGTTACTCCTACTTTATCTCATCGTTGGCCAGTAGGTGCGTTTTTCGGGTTGCTAGCCCTACTAGGCGTAGCATTATATCAGGACTATGGAGTAGGCTGGGATGAGCAAGTAGATCGTCTCAATGGTATTATCAACGCCAAATATGTAGCCATGAAGCTGGCGCCGGAAATAGCTCGTCGTCAGCCTAGCTTTGCCGAGATTCCCGACTTGCATGGGAGCCAAGACACCGACCACGGGGTATTATATCAGTTACCATTGGTACTCTTGGAGAAAGTAGCCCGGGTGGAAGACACCCGCGACGTGTACTTTCTTCGGCATTTGACTATTTGGCTGACTTGCGTAGCCGGCACGTGGGTGGTGTATCGGTTGGGAGCTTGGCGTTTTGGCAGCTGGCAGTGGGGGCTCGTAGTAGCGGGATTGCTAGTTCTCTCACCTCGCTTATTTGCAGAGTCGTTTTACAATTACAAGGACCCCGTATTTATGGGGTTTTTCGCGCTGGCTATTTACACCATGCTGGGTTGCTACGCCAGCCTACTTGGCAACGCGCTACTCTACACGCATTAGCCTGCGCCGCTGCTATCGACAACCGAACGATGGGAGTTCTTTTAGTGCCGATGACGATAAGCTTTGCGGGACTAGAACTAATGTTCAGGCGTAATGAATGGCAACGATTCATTGGTTCGTTTGCGCTCTACTTACCGCTGACGGCTGTGGGCGTGGTGCTAGCTTGGCCTTATTTGTGGGAAAACCCGGTAGAGAACTTTGTAGAAGCCTTCCAAAGTTTCAGCCGCTACCGTTCCGATATGCTAACCCACTATTTGGGGCAAGATGTTTCTGTGCAGGCGTTGCCCTGGCACTACGCACCCATTTGGATTTTCGTCACTACGCCCCTACTGTATTCGGGGTTGTTTGCTGTGGGAATAGGAGTAGTTGTGCGAGCAGCGTTGCGGCCATTGCACTGGTTAGCGTCACCCATGGGGCGAGCAGACCTGCTACTGCTGGCCTGGTTTATCGGTCCAGTGCTGGCTGTAATCGTATTCCACTCAGTACTCTATGACGGGTGGCGACACCTGTATTTCATCTACCCAGCTTTTCTTTTGCTAGCCGTGCGTGGTTTGCAGGCATTGTGGCAAGCGTGGCATCATCTTCACAGTGCGCCTCTCAAGAAGATAACAGGCTGGGTAGGTACTGTGGTGTTGGGAGTATGTTTAGCACATACCGTGGTACGCATGGCACTAGATCATCCGTACCAAAACGTGTACTTCAGCATTCCCCCTGTTGCCACTACAGGAATGCTGTTTGAACGCGATTATTGGGCGCTTTCGGGTCGTGGAGGACTGGAGTGGATTCTAGCCCACGATACCGCCTCTACCGTGCCAATAGGCACTGATGCGCGCACTCGGTTAGCGCTCCATAATGCGCTACTACTACTCTCACCTCCTCAGCGAGCTAGGGTGCGTATGGTGCCACCCAACCGAGCCCTCTACTTCCTTGGCACTTACCGCTGGCACCCAGAGGCGTATCCAAATTCTTACGGTCCGGCGGTGTTTGAACAGCGCGTAAACGGGCTGCCTATCTTGTCAATTTTTCGGCTTCGCTAAAGCTATTTATGCCATTACCCGATTTGCTGCGTGCTGAATCTACGACGTACCGGCGCCAGATAGTTGGTGCTTTCTTCGGACTCTTAGCCCTGCTAGGCGTACTTCTGCACCGAGACTATGGTGTTTCCTGGGATGAGCCTACAGACCACCTCAATGGTTTGGTCAATGTGAAATACATCGTTGGACTTGTGGCACCTGAAAAGGTGGCGCAGGAACCTACCACTCAATTAATCCCGCCGTTGCAGGCTACCGCGACAACGACCACGGAGTTATTTTCGAAATTCCCGTAGCAGTGCTTAGCTACGTGTTCACGCGGCATAACCCGCAAGCTTATTACTACATGCGGCACTTGTGCATCTTTGGCACATTTCTGCTGGGAGTTTGGGGAGTATACTATATCGGGCGGGTCCGCTTCCGTGACTGGCGCTTGGGGCTACTGGCCGCATTGCTGTTAGTGCTTTCGCCGCGCCTATTTGCTGAAGCCTTCTTCAATGGAAAAGACATCATGTTTCTGGGCGTTTTTACCTTGGCCATGGCTACGCTGGTACGACTCACGGAACGACCTACCTGGCAACGGGCAGTGCTACATGGCCTAGCCATTGGATTAGCCATTGATGCCCGGATTTTAGGAAGCATTCTTGTTCCCTTTACTGTCGTACTTGTGCTGCTAGATGATGCGCCTCAGCGTAGGCACCAGCTACGCTTACTAGGTTGCTGCCTTGTCGCCGCCATGGTAATGACCGTAGTTGGCTGGCCCTACTTATGGGAGAATCCGCTGGGGCATTTCGTGGCTGCTTTCCGTAACCTCAGCCACTATCCGTGGTCCTTCACGAATTTCTACCTGGGCCATTTCCATAAAGTAGCTGATATACCGTGGCACTATGGCCCTGTTTGGATACTCGTAACGACACCTCTGCCGTATGTAGTAGCAGCCCTGGGTGGCCTAGTAACAGTAGCTATACACTTTATACGCCGTGGTTGGCTAGCGATCCAAGAGCGTGGGGTCCAGCTTGATTCACTACTAGTTGGGTGGCTATTAGGTCCGCTGCTGCTGGTGATTGCCTTGCACTCGGCACTATACGATTCGTGGCGTCACCTTTATTTTGTGTACCCAGCTTTGGTGCTGCTTGCCGTTCGCGGTGCAGTGGGTCTGGCGGCTATAGCGCGGCAGTCCAGCAGCGGGCGGCGAGTAACGATTATTCTCGCCTTGCTGGCCGGACTTGAGACAGTTCACACGGCGGTGCGCATGGTGCGCCTGCATCCCTATCAAAACCTTTACTTTAGCTGTATTAGCGCGCCAACTGCTGAGCGCTTATTCGAGCGCGACTATTGGGGGCTTACATTTCGGCACGGAATCGAATGGATGCTTCAGCACCAACCGACGGGGCCTATTCGGGTGTACGTGCGTTGGCCGTGGTACAACCCGCTGTACAACAATACGCTTATCCTTCGGCCCGAGCAACGACAACGAATCCGGTATGTTCCTCTTGCTGAGGCAGATTATTTTATAACTGCCTACCGCTGGCACCCACAGACATATGCTGACAGTATGGGCACCGAAATCCACACTTTACATACAGAAGGCATAAAAGTTCTGTCGATTTTCCGCCAGCCGAGCCGCTAAGCTGTTATCAGGCTCTGAAACGCTTTTCTTTGCCGGAGCAAGTTCGCTTTGCCCCGATTTTTCTTTCGTATGCCTTTAGTTGAAGTCACCACCCTGAGCACCGTCGTCAGTTTCTCGACTTGCCGGCGCGTATCTACCGCAACCACCCAAATTGGATTTCGCCGCTTGATCATGAAATAGAGTCTGTCTTCGACCCCAAGCGTAATCACAACTTTGCCCACGGCGAGGCTATCCGCTGGGTGCTGACTAACCCGGCCGGTGAGGTTGTCGGGCGCGTAGCGGCCTTCATCAACCACGAAACTCCGCAAACCGACCCTACTTTACCCGTGGGTGGCGTGGGTTTTTTTGAGTGCATCGACAATCAGGCGGCCGCCAACCAGCTCTTTGATGCAGCCCAACAGTGGCTCAGCCAGCGCGGACTAGCCGCCATGGATGGCCCCATTAACTTTGGCGAGCGAGACCGGTTTTGGGGCTTGCTGGTAGCAGGCTTCACTGAGCCCAACTACGGCATGTTCTACCATCCACCGTACTACCAGCAGCTATTTGAAACCTATGGTTTTCAGGTGTTCTTCAAGCAGTATACTTGCTACCGCGAGGTAGCCGTGCATTTGCACCCTACCTTCAGTCGGGCCTTCGACACCTACGCTCAGCAGTATCCTACCTTCCGGTTTCAGCACGGCAGCAAGTGCGATGCCGAGAAGCTGGCACGAGATTTCCACCACGTTTATAACCTAGCCTGGGCTAACCACAGCGGCGTCAACCCTATGCCCTTGGAGAAAGCGCGGGAACTTGTGCGGGAAATGAAGCCAGTGCTGGATGAGCGGCTGCTGTGGTTTGCCTACCACAACGACGAGCCTATTGCCTTCTTCGTGAGCTTACCTGAGCTCAACCAGATTTTCAAGCATGTGGGCCGCAACTTCAACCTTTGGGGCAAGCTACGCTTCCTCTGGGAGAAGCGTAAGTACATGCAGCGCCCCGATAAAAAGCTCTTTGGTGTCATCTTCGGGGTAGTGCCGGAGTGGCAGGGCAAGGGCATTGAGTCGGCGTTGATGGTACACGCTCGGGCCGAGTTCATGCGGGCCGGCTACACCGACATTGAGATGAACTGGATAGGCGACTTCAATCCGCGGATGCTGGCACTTACCCGCTCTATCGGCGCCCGCATCTACAAAACGCACGTTACGTACCGCTTCCTTTTCGACCGTACCCGACCATTCGAGCGAAGCCCCATCATCCGTTAGATACACTCTGCTGCGCGAGGGCGTCAAACTCGGCGTGCAGCTTCAGCGCCTGAGGAATGAGCAAGTGCTCATTATCGTTATACACCATGTAGTCAGCTCGTTGGATCTTTTCCTCCTCGCTCATCTGCTTACCAATGATGTTTTGAATATCATCGGTAGTACGGTGTGGGTCGCGGCGTTGGATGCGGGTTTGGCGAAGTGCCAAGGGGGCAAACACGGTAATAATCCGGTCGAGCTGCCGATAGGCTCCCGACTCGTACAAGAGTGCCGCTTCCTTCAGGATATAGCGGTGGCCTTCCGCCTGGCGTTCGATGGTCCACTGTTCAAAGTCGGCGCCTACCCGGGGGTGCACTAGCGCATTCAGGCGCGCTACTTGTTGAGGGTCGGAGAAGGCAACCTTAGCGAGATAGGTACGGTTGAGCTGACCTAGAGTGTCAAACGTATCAGGTCCGAAGGCAGCCCGCAACTCATCCCGTAGCACTATATCGTTGATCATCACCCATTTCGCCCGGATGTCAGAATCGTAAACGGGTGTACCTAGCACTTGGAACAGCTTACATACCACGCTTTTTCCCGTCCCAATACCTCCAGTGATTCCTATTTTCAGCATAACGCAATTGTGCAGGGCGAAAGTCGTGAAGGTGCTGTAGCCGGTTGGGGCTAAAAATGAGAGTAATGCTGCCCGCTCTACAGCTTTCCTGTTTCCACAGTTACTCGCACACCGCGCGTAATAACACGGCCACCACGAGCTGCATCAGGGCGGTCGGCCAGGAAGGGCCGTAGAGTAGAATCGGAGTTGATGAACTGACCATAGTGCAACTGCACATGGATGTCGGCCGGATTAAGGTGGGCAGTATCTTCAGGAAAGCACTGCAGCCGCACGCGCACCCTAGCCGGCGACAAGCGGTAGGTTCGGCCCACAGGAGCATCCATCAACTCAGGCAACACTTCCATTAGAACCGTTACGAGGGGGCGTTGCTGTAACCGCACACGTACATCCTGCACGTTGGGGTCTACAAGCTCGGGCCCACCAATAGGCACCCGAATATCACCCGTAGTACTACCCGCCGGTGCCTGGGGCAGGTGCACTAGGTAAGGATTGGGCAGCGCATTGATCTTACTAGCGGGTCCTCGAAATACAATTGTAGCGGGCGTGAAGCTGGCTGCATACGGCAGCGCCGAGCCATCGGCCGCAGGGCTGAGCGCCAGTGGCAGACGCCGACTCACCAGCTTGTCGAATTCAACCCACAGTGTGTCGGTGAGCAGGTAGTTGAACTGCAGCCCTTCCATGGCCTGCTGCAAAGCAGGGCGTAGGCTGCGCGCCGTTACGTAGCGCGTAGCGGGCAGCGCATGCAGCGTCAATTCCGCAGGTCGCACATCTAGGCCCAGGTTGCGGCGCAGCAACTTCCAGCCTCGGCCCGTTACGTTCACGGCTACTTCAGTAGGTAAGGGCTGCACTGCTATGTACTGGCTAGCATTGTAGCGCCAGACCAGCGGATAGGTGATGCGCGTGGTATACGTCTTGTTGAGGGAGTTGAGTAGCCAGAAAGTGCTAGCCGCCAGAAAACACGCCAATACCGCCCGCCAGTAGTTGCGCTCCTGCCCGAAGAACGGAACAGAAAACCAGCGCAGCCAACGGATAGGACGGGTGGTAGGCATGATAGGCGAGTACTTAGGCCAACGAAGTAGTAGCCGGTGAGGATTTACCCGTTACTTCCCGAGCAATGGCTGAGCGCTCGAAGCGTAGGCGCACACCTTTGTCTACCTCTACTGTTACTGTTTCTTCCGTTAGGTCAACCACTTTGCCGTGCAAGCCTCCTATGGTTACCACCGAAGAACCTTTCACCAAACCCGCCCGAAACTTCTTTGCATCAGAGGCGCGCTTTTGTTGGGGCCGGATCATGAAGAAGTACACGATAACAGCAATACCAACCGGAAACAGCAGGGACGTGAGGCCTTCACTTGAAGTAGTGGCCTGCAACAGAAGAGAGAGAAGCATAGAGTAAAGTAGAAAGAAGCTAGCAGAAATGCCTGCCAACAAGAAAGAAAACGCCTGTGCCGCCGAGCTGGTTGCGTACTGAACGCTCCAACTCAGCCGCACAGGCGCTACACTAGGTAGTACTTACCGGGTGGGCCCGTTCTGGCCGTCTGACAGCACGTTGGCCTTAATCACCACTTTGGTGATGTTAGGCTGGGTATTCGCTCGGATTGCTACTTCTTTGTTCTGAATACCGGTTTTGCCGTGGGAGTCAAACTGCACATCAATGCTGCCTTTGTCGCCGGGAGCAATGGGCTCTTTGGTCCAGTTGGGGGTAGTGCAGCCGCAAGAGGCCGTAGCATTTTCGATCAGCAAGGGCGACTTACCCGTGTTTGTAAACTCGAACGTGTGCTTTACAACCGAGCCGGGCTGAATATCACCAAAGTCGTGGTCGGCCACGGCAAAGGTCATTACAGGAGCATTCGGGTTTGGGGCCTCCGTTTCGTTGGTCACGTTAGGGTTATCTACCACAGGATTAGCTGCCGCTTCCGTTGCGGCGGCGTTCATCCCTTCGGTACCTACTTCGGCGGGCTTATCGTTAGAGCAGCTGCCCAGCCACAAGCCACTGGAAAGCAGAAAAGCAGAAAACAGAGTGCGTTTCATAGAGCAAGAAAAGAAGCTAAAACACCTCGTTTTAGCAGCTTACGTGAAAGACATTTTATGTTGTGAAAGTACGGCATTATTTGGTCTGATGCCACGCCGCAAAACCAGCATTCCGGCCCAAAGCAGGGTACCGATGCAGCTAGAACAGCTACCGAGGCTTCCCTGTTCGAGTCGGAATGATAGTGCTGTTTACTTACCCAGATTATCGATGATAGCCTGTGCAAACTCGGTGGTCGTGGCCTTACCGCCCAAGTCACCGGTGCACTTCTCTTTATCGTTCAACGTGAGTTCGAGCGCCTTCTCAATACGGTCGGCGTGCTCATGCTCCCCAATGTGGTGCAGCATCATGAGGGCCGAGCGAAGGAGCGCAGTAGGGTTAGCCTTGCCTTGACCGGCAATATCCGGAGCCGAGCCGTGCACAGCCTCGAAGATGGCCATGTTGTCGCCCACATTAGCACCCGATACTACGCCCAGGCCGCCTACCAAACCAGCGCACAGGTCCGAGAGAATGTCACCAAACAAGTTGGTGGTTACTACCACGTCGAACTGCTCAGGCTTGTTTACCAACTGCATGCACATGTTATCGATGATTTTGTCTTCGAAGATGATGTGAGGAAACTCGTTGGCAGCTTCCTTGCATGCGTTGATCATCAAGGTGCCCGCAATTTTGAGGATGTTGGCCTTGTGCGCCAACGTTACCTTTTTGCGGCCATGCTTGGCAGCATAGGCAAAAGCCGCGCGGCAAATCTTGCGCGAGCCTTCTACCGTGATGCGCGCAATGGAGTCCGACACGCCCAGGCGCTCGTCGAACAGCTCCAGGCCGGAATATAGGCCTTCCGTATTTTCCCGGAACAGCACTAAATCAATGCCCTCGTAGCGGCTCTGAATACCCGCCGTCGTTTTTGCGGGACGGATGTTCTGGTAGAGGTCGTACTTCTGGCGCAATGTGATGTTGATGCTGCGGAAGCCTTTGCCTACTGGCGTAGTGATGGGGCCTTTCAGAGCCACGCGGTTTTTCTCCAGCGAGTCAAGCAGCGTCTGAGGAATCAGCTCCCCCGACTGGTCGAACGTGGTTTGGCCAGCATTCTGCTCCTCCCACTGTACCGGCACCTGCGCCGCCGCGAAAATATCCGTTACTGCTTTCGTGATTTCCGGACCGATACCGTCGCCGGGGATAAGAGTGATGCTGTGCATTGTGTTGATGAACTTGGAGTTGAGGTGCTACATAGCAAGTGAGGCCCGTACAAGCGGAGTGCGGTACTCACCAAGGGGAATCGGCTGCAAAGGTACCGCCTTGTGGCATGTACTGAAAATGAAATGTGCCGCTGCGCTCATGATTCCTCATTAGCACGGCGGCACATTCACGGCGTAGCGCATTTCGTTAGATGATTTTGCGCGAGTTAATCTGGTTAATCAGCTGGTCAACATCGCCTAGAAGCTGCTCGGCCTTGCTTTTCGCGTCTTGAATTACGCGTTGGCCTTCGCTCTTCGCGGAACTAGGGCCTTGGTCGGCCCGGCTTGTCACGAGGTTTTCAGTGAGGTCGGCTAGCGTCTCGCGGTACTTCTCGAGTTTATAGCTGAGCCAGCTGCGCGTTTCGCGGCCCTTTTCGGGTGCATAGAGAAGCCCGACAACGGCGCCGGTAAGGGCGCCGCCGGCGAAGCACAGAATGCCGGTGGTGGTTTTGCTACCCATTTTCTTTGGAAGTGAGTACAGTGGGTGAGGTATGAGAAAGGAAGTACGGGTAAATACGTAGAAATAGGCCGCAGGATATATTCTAAGGAGAACAGCCCGGCTTACCCTTCTAGTAGGTTGCTACCAACCTGGTGTTACTGGTTGTCTAGCAGGCCCCGGCCCGACTTGCGGATGGCGCCGCTAGCCGTCAGGTCCTGCGCCAATTTATCCAGAATCCCGTTCACAAACTGCTTGCTCTTGGGCGTGCTATAAATTTTGCTGATTTCGATGTATTCGTTGATGGTCACTTTCACCGGAATAGCCCGGAACAAGTGCATCTCACACAGCGCCATCTTCAGCAGAATTTTGTCGGTGAGAGCAACGCGCTCTACATCCCAGTTTTGCACCGATTCGGCAATGAGCTTTTCATATTTCTCATCGTCCTGCAAGGTTTGCTGGTAAAGGCTTTCGGCAAACTCCCGGTCCTCCTTCCAGTTGGCCGATAACGACATAAGCTCCAGGTTTTCATCGGCTGCTTCGTCTAGCATTTTGATAGTTTTCACTACCAGGTTCTTCACGATTGACCGATTCTCTTCCCAGTTCAGGTCGTCTTCTTCAATGTAAGCCGGCAAGCTCTCCCCTTTAAACACGTAGGTTTTGAAGAGGTGCTTCAGGATTTCCTGGTCCTCGGTATAGTTGCCGGCGGGGGCTGCCAGGTAGCTCAGCAGCTCTGGGTCCTGCTTCATTTCCTGGCGCCAAGCGTTGCGCAAGGCTGTCGTCTCGTCCTCACCACTCCACTGCATGCGGCGGCGAATGGTAAGGTCTTGCAGCTGCACATTGCTGATCAGCTTCTGAATCACCTGGTTCTCGCTAAGGCGCGTTGCATCCAACAGGGGCTCTTTAGAAGCAGTATAGCGGCGGGCTTCACGCTCTTTTTCCTCGTCAATCACATCCAGCAAAGCCTGCGGAATATTGAGCAAGTGAATGTACTGATCGTGAATGCTCTCGGCAGCCTGTACCATCTGCCTGCGTAGAACGTACCATCCTTGGCTACGGCCTTCTGGTAGAACTTGATGGCATCCTGCACAGCGTCGTTCACGTCGGCATCTTCGGTTTTCTCCGGGTCCTCACCAGTTTTGTGCCACTCCTTAAACACAACCTCAGCCAGCTTCCGCTGCCCTTGTAGGTGCTTGCGGTCCTGAGGCTCAGGAGAATTTAGGTCGGGCGCAAAGGCGTCCGCAATCCGGTCAGTAGCCAGTAAATAATCGGAGCCTACCGCCTGATGATAGGCGTAGAGGGCCTGCATGACCTTAATGCGAAGCGTGCGACGGTTGAGCATTCTTGGGGGTGATGAAGCAATGAAGTGAGCAGGTGATAAGGTAAATCAGGGGCAAAGAATTCCGTTTTGCCCTGTCCTTACTCACCCCATCACCAAAATATTAAAACGTTGACTTAACCTTACCGATGGCAGCAATGCGCTCCTCGGCTTGGCGAATGGCTGCGGCCTGCGGATGCGAGCCTTCCTGCTCGGCACGAGCCAGCACTTGGGTAGTGAAATCGTAAATACGCTCGGTTTGGGTCATCACCGACTGGCGGTTGCCACCGTGTACTTCCGAAGCTACGTTGATGAGACCACCCGCATTAATCAGGAAGTCGGGGGCGTAAATGATGCCACGTTCTACCAAAGCCGGACCGTGAATGTTCTCATCGGCTAGCTGGTTGTTGGCGCAGCAGCTACTACCTGGCACTTCAGCCGGCTCAGCGTGTCGTCGTTCAGGGTAGCTCCTAGCGCGCAGGGCGAGTAGATGTCAACCTCTTGGTCGTAGATTTCATCTAGGCCTACTGCCGTAGCACCAAAACGCGCGGCTGCTTCCAAAGCCCGGTCTTCATAATAGTCGGTGAGCACCAATTTGGCACCTTCCTTCTGCAAATACTCCAGCAGGTAGGTACCCACGTGACCTACCCCCTGCACCGCCACGCGCTTACCCGCCAAAGAGTCGGAGCCGAATGCCTTATGCGCGGCGGCTTTCATACCCATATAAGTGCCATAGGCTGTCACCGGCGAAGGGTCGCCAGAGCCGCCCATACTCTCGGGCAGACCCGATACATGCTTGGTTTCCTGCCGAATGTATTCCATGTCCTTTGTGGTCATGTTTACATCCTCCGCCGTAATGTATTTGCCGTTGAGGTTACGCACAAAACGCCCGAATTTACGGAGTAGTGCCTCCGTCTTCATGGTTTTGGCGTCGCCGATGATAACGGCTTTGCCCCCGCCTAAGTTAAGACCCGAAATGGCCGCCTTATAGGTCATACCACGCGAGAGGCGGAGCACATCGTTCAAGGCCTCCGCATCGGAAGCATAGTGCCACATGCGCGTACCACCCAACGCGGGACCCAGTACGGTGTTATGAATGCCAATAATGGCGCGCAGACCGGTTTCGTGGTCGTGGCAAAATACTACCTGCTCGTGTTGGTGCTCGGCAATCTGACCAAAAACCGAAGTATCGGTCAGCTCTTTCGTTTCAACCATCGGAAAAAGGAAAAAGAAGGTGGGTGGGGGTGGGTTGTTGTACCTTTGTCCACCGGCTGTACGGCTGGTGGCATACGCAAATCCTTAAACGAAGTGAGCTGGCCAGATGGTCATTTTCGTTCGTTTAACGAAACGCGAAGGCCTGGCAATTGGCCACCCCTCGCAATGCGGGTGCAAAAGTAGCCGGTTTTTCCGACTTCAACCACCCCAGTGGCATCTTTTCCCGTTGCTCTTTGTCCGTTTAGAGGTTTGGGAGTTAGCAGGTTAGAATGAGTGCTAGTGCGTATAGGTATCATCCTAGCGGATAGCTCCGAAACCCTAGCTACCCCTTTTAACTTTCTAAGCTCCAACGGCCTAAACTTTTCATCTTCCCGCTGTGCGCGCCCTTTCCGCTACGAATAAATACCTTCTCCGCTACAAATGGCACTTCCTAGGTGGGGTGCTGTTCGTGGCCCTGAGCACTTTGCTGGCCATTTTCCCAGCCCAGATTGTGCGCTATGCCTTCGACCTAGTAAGTGAGGGCATTGACCTCTATCATCTTTACGCTGGTACCAGCGCGCAAAGCAGCGTGTATTCTTTGTTTGGGCGCAACGTGCTGCTCTATGGCATCATCATCGTAACAATGGCCTTGCTGCGGGGCATCTTTCTCTTTTTTATGCGGCAAACGCTTATTGTGATGAGTCGGCACATTGAAAACGACCAGAAAAACGAAATCTACCAGCACTACCAGGCACTACCACTCAGCTTTTACCGCCGCCACAGCACCGGCGACCTGATGTCGCGCATTTCTGAGGACGTGGGACGGGTGCGCATGTACTTTGGACCGGCCATCATGTACTTCCTACAGTTGGTGCTGCTGTTCGTGCTTATTGTGCCGCTTATGTTCATGGTGAATGTGAAGCTGACCATATACACGCTACTACCACTACCCATTCTGAGCATCAGCATCTTTTACATCAACAACCTGATTGAGAGAAAGTCCGACGAAATTCAACGCTCCTTGGCGAGCATGACCACATTCGTGCAAGAGGCATTTTCCGGGATTCGGGTGCTGAAATCCTTTGTTCGCGAAGAGAATTCCCACCACCAATTCGCCGTGGCTTCCGATAACTACCGGGAGAAAGCATTGAGCTTAAACTTTGTCAACTCCCTGTTTTTTCCCCTTATCCTGTTTCTGGTGGGCCTGAGTACCATCGTTACGGTCTGGATTGGTGGGCAGGAGGTAATTCGGGGCACCATCACAACGGGTAGCATTGCTGAGTTTCTCATCTACGTAAATTTGCTTACCTGGCCCGTTACGGCCCTGGGCTGGACGAGTTCCCTAGTGCAGCGGGCTGAGGCTAGCCAAGCTCGCATCAACGAGTTCATGCAACAACAAACCGACGTGGTGTCGCGTCAGAATGTGGAACTGGACATTCAGGGCGACATTGTTTTTGACCACGTTTCCTTCACCTACCCCGATACGGGCATCCAAGCCTTGCACGATGTATCGTTCCGCATCCGGCCGGGCCAAACCTTGGCGGTCATTGGCAACACGGGTTCGGGCAAGACTACCATTGCGGCTCTCCTCTCCCGCCTGTACGATGTAAGCAGTGGCACCATCAGAGTAGATGGGGTTGATGTGCGCGACTTGTCCCTTCGGGCTTTGCGAAGCCAAATTGGCTACGTACCCCAAGACGTGTTCCTGTTTTCAGATTCCATCCGCAACAACATCAACTTTGGCCTCGACGAGCCGGATGAAGCACGTATGCTGCAAGCGGCTAAGGACGCTAATGTGTACGAGAATATTATGCGCTTCCCCGAGGGGTTCGATACGAAAGTAGGTGAGCGGGGCATTACGCTTTCGGGAGGCCAGAAACAACGAGTCAGTATTGCCCGGGCCCTAGTCAAAGAGCCCAAAATTATGATCCTAGACGATGCCCTATCGGCAGTGGATACCAACACAGAAAACGCTATCCTGAATAGCCTTCAGCGCATCATGCACAATCGAACCAGCCTGATCATCTCCCACCGGGTATCCTCCGTGAAGCTGGCCGATCTGATCCTCGTGCTAGATGACGGCGCTATTGTGCAGCACGGCACACATGAAGATTTAATGCGCGAAGAAGGGGGCCTTTATCGTGCCCTTTATGAGCGTCAACTGCAAAGCGAAGACGCTGCCTAAGCCACGACACGGCAGAACAGCAGAAAGCCCCGCGGTACTGATGTACTGCGGGGCTTTCTGCTGTTCTGCCGTGTCGTGGCAAAATACTACCTGCTCGTATTATTGGCCTAGTACGATGCGCTTGAGGCCCCGTCGCTCTCCAGATGTGCAAAGCACCAGGTAGGCGCCAGGAGGTAGGCTGCTTACGTCTAGTACGGTGGCGTCAGTCCCAACCATCAGGTCGCGGGTGAGGACGGGACGCCCACCAGCATCATTTATTTCCACCCGGGTTGGGCCCGAGGCATTGGTACGTACCGTCAGGCGCTTCGTCACCGGGTTAGTATCCAGCCGCAGCTTCAGTGCGTCCGTGTTAGGCGCTACGGGCTCCATTTTATCCGTAACAAGACTAGGCGGTGCTGGGGCGGCGGTAGCAACGGTAGGAGCAGCTACTGGTTTGGCAGTTGAAGCCGGCTTAGTTGTAGTAGCAGTTGGCTTGGCAGTGGTACTGGGCTTTACGGCTGGTTTAGCTGCAACGGCAGCAGGCTTAATTACTGGACTAGGCTTGGTAGAAATTGACTTGGCAGGTTTTGCTTGGGCATCAGCAAAGTGACCTGTGAAGAATGCAGCTACGAACCCCAATAGAAATGTATACGTCTTCATATGCCTTCTTAGCAGTATTCTAAGGAAGTTAAACTTCACAAAGATACAGCTTTATAAGCGCTTTAAACTGCTCATGGGCCGAGACGGTACACTCCCTACCTCAAGTGTGGGTTTGGAGAGCGTATAGCCAGCCAGAGCTACGAATTATTTAATGTTTTCTTTTTTAACGACAACGGCCACTGACTGAATAGGATAGCTAAGCCAGGGTCCTAGTAACGCTATACGGTCAGGTAAATTTTCGCATAAATACTTGCGAAGCTCCCCCTTTACGCCCTACATTTGTGCCATAATTCTCTCGGGGTGTAGCGTAGCCTGGTATCGCGCCAGCATGGGGTGCTGGAGGTCGTAGGTTCGAATCCTGCCACTCCGACCGAAGAGTTTATTGCTCGAAAAGCCTCTGGGAACCCCACCCGGAGGCTTTTTTCGACAATACCCACAAGCAATTACCTGATACGTGCTCTGGTAGTACGATTTTCGGGGTGTAGCGCAGCCCGGTAGCGCGCGTCGTTCGGGACGACGAGGCCGTAGGTTCGAATCCTGCCACCCCGACGCACTTTCATTTAAAAGCCCACTAAGCTTCAGCTAGTGGGCTTTTTGCGTTTTACTTGGCTCTATAACTGCTGAAAGAAGTTTGCTTTCTCAAAGCGCTAGGAATATTAGTATATATGATCTTTTATAAACTCTACGTTTAGGGCTCATTCGGCTGTTGCCTTCATTCATTTTATCCTTATCGAACTTTGCAGTGCAGTTCTTTTGAGCATGTCGGCGGGTGTACCTACAGCGCAGATAGCAGCCGGCAATACATTCGTTTCCGGCCTGATAAACTACTCCAAATGGACTAAAACTAACGTTACCAGGTCTTAGCTATAGCCAGTGTGCCGTTAAGGATAATGTTAGTCAATATGGAGAAAAGTAACTACCAACGCACTCGATTTGGGAGTTGGGCTGTCGGAACTGAACGTAGGAGCAGCCTTCTTTTTGGGCGCAGTTAATCAGTTGAAATAAAAAGGCCACCTGCTTGATTTCAGGTGGCCTTTTGCTTGCTGCTTAGAGTAATCGTCAGTTATTTCAATACAGCTAATACTTCTGGCTCGCCCTTTTCAGGAAAACGCTCTAAATAGATGTCTTGCAGCGTGAGTTTTTGCGCCTCGGCGTAGTCTTTAATGCCAGAGTATAGTTTCTCTGGTGCTACCATATAGCTGGCGTTGATGCGGGCATGTAGTACCCGCTGGCCCGCCGCAAACGCGCGGTAGCGGTACCCGGCCGGCAGCTGCTGGGAAGTGGTATCTGCTACCACAATACCGACAAACACCTTAGCCGCTTCGTTCGTCGTTTCGGGGCTGTTGTAGAAGATATTGCCGAAGTCGCCACGCAGCTTGCCACTGTGGCGGTATTCGTATGCTTTCCGGGTTAGTTCGCCAAACCCTTCATCGTTGGCAGGACCTTCATAATAACTACCTGCTACGAAGTACGGCTGGCTGGTAGTTTCGGCCGTGACGGTAGCGGTTTTAAAGCCGCCCATTTTCCAGTACGCAAAACTAAACCCGATGCCCAGGATGAGAGCCAGCGTCAGAAGAATTCGATTCATGCAGGAGGGATGAGAAGTGAACTAGCAAAAGTAGTGCATCGCCACTACCCTTCTAGTACACCTTTGTACTGCATTTGGTAGAGGTTGGCGTAGAAGCCTGCTGCCGAAGCAACTCCTCGTGAGTACCCGATTCTTTGATTTCGCCCTTATCGAGCACAATAATGCGGTCGGCTTTTTGAATTGTGCTGAGCCGGTGTGCAATAACCAATGAGGTACGCCCTTGCATTAGCTTTTCAATAGCTTCCTGAATCAATTCCTCCGTCTCAGAGTCTACCGACGAGGTTGCTTCGTCCAGAATGATAATGCGAGGCTGATACACCATAGCCCGCACGAAACTAATCAGCTGGCGCTGTCCCACTGACAAGGTTGCTCCTCGTTCCATAACCTGGTAGTGGAGTCCGTCTGGCAACCGCTCGATAAAGCGCCGCGCCCCTACTAGCTCGGCCGCTTCCCAGATTTGCTCGTCGGTGATGTCCTGCTTACCGAGGGTGATATTATCGCGGATGGAGCCGGCGAACAGGAAGACGTCTTGCAGTACAACCCCAATATGACGGCGCAAATCCTTCAGGTCGTACTCGCGCAAGTCGTGGCCATCCACCCGGATAGTGCCGCGGTTGATTTCGTAGAACCGGCTGAGCAAGTTAATTATACTAGTCTTGCCGGCACCGGTTGCTCCTACAAACGCTACGGTTTGACCCGCCTTTACGCTGAAATCCACGTCGCGCAATACCCATTCTTCTTCGTTGTAGGCAAACCACACATGGTCGAAGTCTACGTCGCCGCGCAACGTGGTAGGGGTGTAGGTTCCGTTGTCAGCAATCAGCTCTTTACTATCTAGCAACTTAAGCAAGCGTTCCGTGCTTACTAGTCCTAGTTGCAGAGTGTTAAACCGGTCCGCAATCTGGCGAATGGGGCGGAAAAACAGGGCGTTGTACATAATAAATGCAATCAAGGCGCCTTTTGAAATGGTGCCTTCAATCTGACCTTGAGCTGCATACCACACTAGCAACCCTACCCCCACTGCCGCCAGAACCTCGGCCACGGGAAAGTAGATGCTATAGTAGAGCACAGAGCGAATATTAGCGCGGGTATGTTCCTGGTTGATGGCTTTGAACTTGCGGAACTCCCGCTCCTCGTTGTTGAAGATCTGCACGACGTTCATGCCCGTCAGGTGCTCTTGCACGAAGGAATTTAGGTTAGCTACCGCAGTACGCACCTCCTGAAATGATTTCTTAACCTTCTCCTTAAATACATACGTGCTAAACAGCAAGGGAGGAATGACAGCCAAGCTCACCAACGTCAGGCGCCAGTCGATGTAGAACATGAAGCCCATGATGAACACAAGCTGTAGGATATCACCGATCATGGCCGCTAATCCTTCGCTGAATACATCCGAGAGGGTTTCAACATCGGAAATATTGCGCGTCACCAAGACTCCAATGGGCGTGCGGTCGAAAAACTTTAGGCGCAAATCAAGAATGTGACGGTACAGATCTACCCGAATGTCGCGCACAATATATTGTCCCAGCCAGCCCCCAAAATAGGTCTGCAAATAGCTGACAATGGCATGCGCAACCAGCAGCACGAGTAACAGCCCAAACATGCGGTTCAGGCCCGACCAGTCGTTTTGCTCAATGGTAACGTCTACCATGCGCTGAATCAGGAAGGGCCGCAACGTGCCGAGCACCGCGGTGGCTACCGTCAGAAAAATCAGGAAGTAAAAGATGCGCTGGTACGGGCGCACGTAGGTCATCAACCGCCGTAGTACCTGCCAGTCGAAAATATTGCCGCTCTTGGCGGTAGAAGTTTGCTCCATTCGGATGCGAGAACTAGGGAAGAAAATCAGCTACGAGGGTAACAGGCGAAGCGGCAAAAAGTGCCGAGTTACGCGGAAGTATCCCTCTATCTTATCTTCGTACCCGTGGCGTTATTTGCTGGAAAAATACGGCAAGCCCGTAGGAAGGCTTAGGTTCTGCAGTAGCTCCGGCGGATATTCTACGCGGCATAGAAACAGTCCGTTGGCTAGGGCAGCTCCGCTAGCATGTACACGGTTGAGAGAGCGAAATATTTCACCAAACTCTTGCGGCGTCATTTTGCCCCTACCTACCGTCAGTAGGGTACCTACCACCAGTCGGACCATGCCACGCACAAAGCGGTTGGCCCGAATGCGAAAGAGCAGCCCACCCGGCACTACATGCCAGCCAGCATCAAAACAAGTACAGACGTAGTGCTTTTCGCTGCCCTTTACTTTCGAGAAACTAGTAAAATCGTGGGTACCCAATAGCATACTTGCTGCTTCGTTCATGGCAGCCACGTCAGGGGCACGATCGAGGTACAGCGAGAAATCGGGACTGAAGGGGTCTGGTACTAGTCGTACATGGTACTCATACGTGCGCGCTTTGGCATCAAATCGGGCATGAGCAGTACCTGGCACCGGATGCAGGGCCTGGGCCCGTATATCACGCGGCAAAGCGCGGTTGATGCGGTAGAGCAAGGTTAGTAGGTCAAGCCTTCGGGAACCTGAGCGTCGAAGTGAGCTACCTGATGGCTGGCATGTACACCAGAATCAGTGCGCCCACTCCCCAACGAGTATACAGGCTGACGTAACACCTGCGTGAGACAACGATCTAGCTCCTGCTGCACCGTCAGTACCCCCGGCTGTATTTGCCAGCCGTGATACGGAGTGCCGTTGTAAGCCAGATGAAGAAAATACCGCATTACGTAAAAAACAAGGAAAGAGCAATGTTACGACACCCTTCTGAGCGCTGGGCAAGTACAGTCTATGTGTCTTCCCAGGGTATCAGGCTAGATTTAAACCACTAAAGCGTACAACAGTGCATCGAGAGTACACCCATCCTTCGTGATACTGCGCCGAAGCAGCGCCTCTTGCTCGTAGCCCGCCTTTTCTAGTACTCGGGCAGAGGCCACATTGGTCGCAAATACAATTGCGTAGAGGCGGCAGATATCAAAGTTAGCCAGCACGTAAGCTGATACGGTTCGTACGGCCGCTGTTGCCAGACCTTGGCCCCAATGCTCACGGGCTAGCCAATAGCCAATTTCGGCAGAGCGCCGTCGCACATCCGTTTTGAAGTGCACGCCGATGCTGCCCGTAGCTACGCCCTGTACGTCGAATGTCAGATGCAAGTCGTGCTGGTTGTCGCTGACTGCGGCCAAGAAGTACTCGGCATCCTCTAGGGTGTAGGGATGAGGAAAAGTATCACGCAGGTTCTGCCAAATATTTCGGTCGTTAGCACACCGGACCAAGTCGGCAGCATCTGTTAGATGCCAAGGCCGCAATCGAGCATCCGTATGCGGCAGATCTAGGACGGGCTGCAACAACCGACTATTCATAGCACTGTGGTTGAGGTAGTGTATAACAGAAAGGATGAACCAGTAGTAGGTCCATCCTTTCTGTTATACTGTGCTACTAAATCTTCTCGTATATGACGGCGGCCCCTTGGCCTACCCCAACACACATGGTGACTAAACCATAACGTATGTTTTCTCGGCGCTGCATTTCGTGCAGTAGCGTTGCGGTGATACGCGAGCCACTAGTTCCTAACGGGTGCCCAATGGCAATCGAACCGCCATTTACGTTTACTTTGGCCGGATCGAGGTCCAAATCACGCATGCATGCAATACTCTGAGCAGCGAAGGCCTCATTTAACTCTATCAGGTCAATATCCTGCAAAGTGAGACCGGCCCGTTGCAATACCTTCTGCGTTGCTGGTACTGGTCCTAGACCCATATAGGCCGGGTCTACGCCCGCTACAGCCGAAGCAACAACCCGTGCCATTGGTTTCAGGTTGTAAAGCTTCAACGCTTCCTCACTTACCACAATTACTGCCGCGGCCCCATCATTGATGCCAGCAGAGTTGCCCGCTGTAACGGTACCATCTACCTGAAATGCCGGACGAATAGCTCCTAGCTTCTCTAGGCTCGATAAGCGAGGTGGTTCATCTTGGTCAAACAATGCCGTATCGCCCTTGGGTTGTGGCACAAACACGGGCACTATCTCACGACGGAACCGGCCCTTCTCGAAAGCACGCTGGTATTTATGCTGTGAGTTGAAAGCAAACTGGTCTTGCTCCTGGCGTGTGATGCTATACTTACGCGCTACATTTTCGGCAGTCTCCCCCATGGCATAGGGATGATGCATCTTAGTGAGTTTGGGATTCACGAAGCGCCAACCCAAAGTGGTGTCGTGAGCAGTAAAGTCCCGAGCAAAAGCAGTAGTAGACTTCGCCATCACGAAAGGGGCACGGGTCATGCTCTCTGCACCTCCAGCCAGGTAGATTTCTCCTTCACCAGCCTTAATAGCCCGCGAAGCATCCATAATGCTTTGCAGACCTGAGGCACACAACCGATTCACCGTTATCCCTGGTATGGTCACGGGTAAGCCAGCTAGCAAGGCTGCCATGCGTGCCACATTGCGGTTGTCTTCTCCGGCTTGGTTAGCTGCCCCAATAATAACATCTTCAATAGCCGTTTTATCCAAGGTAGGATTACGGCGTAGTAACTCGCGCAGTACGTGTGCGGCGAGGTCGTCGGGACGTACGCTGCTGAGTGCACCACCAAATTTGGCAATGGGAGTGCGGACAGCGTCCACGATATAAGCAGTAGGCATTGGCGTGTATTGCGGTTATTCCGGTCGTTGTTGGCTACTTTTGCCGGCCCGGAAATTCCGAGCAGTAGTAGTTCTCAATCGTCAAAACACAAAGATGATACAAAGAATCCAAAGCGTGTTCCTCCTTTTATTGGCCTTGGCTATGTTGAGTGTTTTGTTCCTACCTATCTGGAGCAAAACAGACCCTGCTAGTGGCCAGTTGTTAGTAATGGACGCGTACCATATCAATTATCAAAAGGCTGATCCTGGTATGTCTGCACCTATTAGCACGTGGCCTGTTGCAGCATTCGCTGCAGCTTCTGCTTTGGTAGCAATAGTTGAGATTTTTCAATACCGCAACCGCTTCACTCAGCTCAAACTGGGTATGGTTAATTTTCTTCTTATTGTCGGCACACTTGGCGCCGGGTTTTACTACTCTGGGCAGGCCGAGCAAATGTTGAACATAAAGATGCCTGGCACCTTTCAGGCAGGATATTATCTACCCACGCTGGCACTGCTCCTAAATGTGCTGGCCAACCGTTTCATTCGTCGTGATGAACAGTTGGTACGCAGTATGGATCGGTTACGATAAAACTATAACCGAGTGAATAAAAAAGGCTTCCAAATACTGGAAGCCTTTTTTATTCACTCTTAATCAGGTGAAAGCCTTGATTATCCTTAGCCCTAAGAAAACGCTGAAGCAAATAACAGCCAAGCCTCTACAATAGACTGTAAGCTAAATTTATTGGGTGCTCTATTATGAGCCCAAAGGTGCGCTTTAAAACAGTCTATGCGCTATTATCCCTCGTCTTATAACAGCATTATTAGGCATGGAGAAGTGCGCATATTCCTGCAGCAACACCTGTTAACTCTAAATATGCTTGTTAAGCAAATAGATAAAAGAGCCTCCCGGCTGGGAAGGCCCTAAACGAGACGAGCCCCCGGCGCATCCCCCTCCTCC